>DASQWR010000088.1:0-3293 GCA_035640155.1 Pseudonocardiaceae bacterium | reverse complement strand
AGGCCACCGCCACCCACCGGAGCGCCGCGTCGCGCCCAGCCGCCCGACGAACCGGCGTACCAGCCGCTGCGTTGGGCCTGGGGGAGGTCGACGAGGTGGTCGTGGCCCGGCTGATGGCCGGGCGCCCGGTGACCGGGGCCTCGCGGGTCGAGGTGGCCCAGGCCGCGATCGGGCTGTACCACGCGGGCCACAGCGCCCGGCGGATCGCTGCGCAGCTGGGCGTGCAGGAGCGGCAGGTGCAGCGCTGGGTAGCGCGACACCGCGCCGGGCAGCCACTGTGCCTTGGGGCAGGACCGCGGCGAGGACCCCGGCCCGGACGCCGCCGCGACGACCGGGCGGCGGTGGCGTGATGGTCCGGGGTCGGGTGTTCCCCGACGTCACCTTCGGCGCCGAGATCGAGGGCTGCGGGTGGGTGGACCACGCCTGGATGGAGGGCGGGCTGCCGACCTGTCACTGGAACGGCGCCCCCGGTGGGCTGGCCACCCGCCGCCAGCTCCGCGAGCTCGGGCTGAGCCCGGGCGGGCACGGGCCGGTCGCGGCCCTGCGGCGCCGTCCAGGGGGCTACCTGCACGCCTGGCTCTACCGGCTGGACCTCGCCCAAGACAAGCGCAACGCCACCCCGGCCGTGCTGCGGGCCCTGGGCGCCGCGATGCGCGCCCGCCGGACCTGCCCCACCTGCCGGCGCGACACCGGCTGCTGCCTGCCGCGCTCCCTCGGGCAGTGCTGGAACTGCTGGGCAGCCCGCGAAGGCATCGCCCTGACCCCCGAGACCACCCCTGCCCGGCGGTCGACCGCCACATCCCGCCGGGCAGGGGGCACCAACCAGCGCGCCAGCCCCCCAGGGGGCGTGCTCCGACACCCGACCCGGTGACCTTTCCGCCAAGAACGCCCACCGGGTCGGGGCTCCCAACCGCCAGCTAAAGCGACTCAGGAGACCCACCATCATGGACCACCACACCCCCACCGGGCCCGTCCCGGTGCACCCCGACCACGCCGAGACGCGGTACACGCTCACCGCCGCCGGACACGCCGTGCTCACCCCGGCCGGTGACACGCCGCCGGGGGTGGTGCTCACCTGCACCGACTGCGACCACGTCTACGAACCCACCGCCGAAGACCTCGCGGCCGGCCGTAGCGGCTGCCCGGACCCGGACTGCGGCGGCTGGACCTTCTCCTCCGCGCTGACCGTCCCGCCGGCCACGGGTGGTGCGCGGTGACCGGCCCGGAGCACTACCTCGAGGCCGAGCGGCTGCTGGGCGCGGTCGAGAAGACCCCTGACCAGTACGGCGAGGCTGCGCAGTACTGCCGGCAGGAACTGGCCGCGGCCCAGGTGCACGCCACCCTCGCACTCGCCGCCGCCACGGCTCGTCCCGCGGTCCGCGAGTCCTGGGGCAGCGAGGACGGCGACCGCGACCCCCGCGCCTGGGCGGAGGTGGCGTCGTGAACCGCCCGGAGGACTTCGAGCCGGGTCAGCGGGCAGCTGAGCCTGGGGACCGCTGCACCTGCGGCCGCCACGCCGTCCTGGTGTTCACCACCGTGCACGGACCCCGGGGCTGGTGCGGCGTGTCGGACGGTGGGGACCGATCCGAGCCGTGCCCGTTCTGCGGGGCGCAGCGGCACCGGACGGCGTGGGGGGACCCCGCGGTGTGTCCGGAGTACCGGCTGCGGGCTGGTGCGTCGTGAGCGTCCGGGTGGCGCCCGGGTGGGCGGTGCGGGTGGTGACGGTGGGCGCGGTGCTCCTGGTCGCCACCGTCGCCGCGGTCGTCAGCTTCGCCCACATGCAAGAAGTCGCCGAGCGGGCCGGGGAGGGGTGGCGGGCGTGGCTGCTGCCGCTGTCGGTGGACGGCCTGGTGGTCGCCGCCTCGATGGTGCTGCTGACCAGGCGACGGGTCGGGTTGCCCGGTGGGCGCCTGGCGTGGGCGGCGCTGCTGGGCGGGGTGGGCGCGTCCCTGGCCGCCAACATCGCCGCCGCTGAGCCCACCACCACGGCCCGGGTGGTTGCGGCCTGGCCGGCACTGGCGTTCGCGGTGGCCTTCGAGTTGCTGTTGCAGCAGCGGCGGGTGCCCGCGGCCGGACCGGTGGTCGAGCCCGTCGAGCACGTGGGCGAGGCCACGCCCGCACCGCACCTGGTGGTCGACCAGCCGGGCGACGTGGCCGACCCGGTGCGCGAGTCGGCGCCCGAGGTGGACCCGCTGAGCGCTGCCGTCGCCGATCTGGTGGACGCCGCACGCGCCGAAGGCCGCCCGGTGGGGCGCCGGACCGTGGCCCGCGAGCTGGGCGTCACCGAGTACCGGGCCGGTCAGCTGCTGGCCCGGACCACCAACAACGGGGACGGGAGGCACACACGATGAGCACCCCTGGACAGGACGACCATCACGACGACGACCGGGGTGGCGAGGTGGTGCCCTTCCCGGGCGGACCGCAGGCGCCGGAGGTGGGGCCGGAAGCGGCGCTGGAGCCGGTGCCGGAGCCTCTGGAAGGGGAGCTCGTCGGTGAGGAGGAGTACGCCCGCCGCACCGGGACGGGGCGTTACACGCCGCCGCCGGTCGTGAACCGGGTCGTGGTGGTGGTCACCTCCCCCCGCGCGGTCGGCGCGGGCCGGGCGACGGCGCGGGCTGGGCTGATGATCGGTCAGGGGTTCGGGTCCTGGGCCCGCCGGGGCTGGGACTCGGCGACGCTGGGGGTGTACCGCCGCCAGATCGAGGCCGCCGAGGCCGCGGGGGACACCGAGCGGCTGGCGGACTGGACCACCCGCCGAGAACAGGTCCGCCAGCAGCGCCACCAGCGGTGGATGGACGCCCCGAAACTCGCGGTCGGCCTCGCACTGGTCGCCGCTGGGGCGTTGGTCGCGCTGGTGGTCGGGGTGCTGCTGGTGGGCCTGCTGGTGCAGGTCTCCGGCGCGGGCCGGTTCCTCGCGGTGCTCACCGGGACGATGGACGCTCTGCGGTGGGTGTTCGGGGCGGTGCCGGTGGTGGGCCTGGTGGCGCTGATCGCGGGTCCGCCGCTGCTGCTGGGCGCGGCGTGGCGGGAAGGCCGGCGTCGGGGTCGGCTGCCGGGCTGGTTGGCCACCACGGCCGAGGCCGACCTGGACGTCACGATCGACGAGACCACGATCGCCGCGGCGCTGGGCGCGTTGCGCATCCCGCAGATCAGTGAGCACTTCAAACGCGGCCTGCAACTCCAATACCTGACCACCGCGCGCAAAGACGGGCGAGGCACCCACGCGGTGATCCGGCTCCCCGCCGGGGTCACCGCCGAGAAAATCGCGCGGCGCCGCGCGGACCTAGCCACCG
>DASQWR010000087.1:0-16946 GCA_035640155.1 Pseudonocardiaceae bacterium | reverse complement strand
TAGGCGCGTATCAGGTGGTACAAGTGGGCACAGCGGCGTTCTAGTGAAGCAATCAACGAAATATCCACCGTATTGCCCAGACGCAACGCTTCGCCGATTTCACCAGCTTCAAGCTCGACGGCCGTAGCATGGATACCCACGTTGGTAGGACCGAAGAAGATCGTCTGATGGTTCTGGCCTTCACCGATACGCCGCGCCGCTGGCATAGCCTTATCCCGCAGCAGCCCACGCGCCCGCCAAGGGTCGCCTATGCGCGTGGCTGCTATCGCAGCGCATTGGAGCAAACCGCCGTAGATGGAAAAAAGCTCTGGCTTACCGTCCGAAAGTGATGGCTCCAGTCGCTCGGCAGTTATCAAGGAAACATCAAGCGCGCCCTGGGGCATATCATCGCTCAAAAGGGTTTGCCCGAGCGTCCAACTGGCAGCGGCAAGAGTCAGCGGGTCTTCGGTCTCCTCGGCATAACGCATCGCGCGCTCGGCTATCATAGGGCAAAGGTCGATCCGCCCGGAGTGCTTTAACACCGCCCGGATAAGGCGATAGAGGTTGTAAGCAAGCTTGCATGCGTTAGGTGACCGCCCGGACTCGCGTACTGCCTGCTCAGTCTCCACGATCAGTCCCGGCAGCAGGGCAAGCACGTCACTATAAGCATTTTCTGACGTGTACCACGCATCACCGGCGACCTGTATACGGGCGTCCAAGTCCTCGGGCTGGCTGGCGGTAGCTTCAAGTGGTACGCTGCCGTAGGTGAAAAGCGCGCGTTCTATCTTGGCCAGACGCGGGTTGACTTGTCCCTCGTGGTCTTCGCTCGGCGCTTCACCCAGTAGTGCCGACGTGCGCACGCCCAGGACCTTGGCGATACTGCGCAGGACGTGCAGGGTCGGCGTCTTTGTCCCGGCTTCTATCATCTCCAGGTAGCGCACCGTGATACCGGCGTGAGTAGCGACGGAAGTCGTGCTTCTTGCGGTCGATGCGGTACAGGCGGATGAGCTGGCCGGTAGGCATGTCGGGCACGGTAGACCTCCTACGGGGGCACGGGCAGCCTTGACACGAGGATACAGAAGAGATAAAAGTTGACGCGCGCCAGGTGGTTTGGAGACGGTAGTCGGGGCTCAACCGCTCCGAGCTGTACACTCGCGCCTGGGTCGCGGACACGGCGTTACCTTCGCGCGTTCAGAACATCTACAACTACCGGTGGCCGTGTTATCTTACCTGGTGAGCATCAGTTATACTCCCCGAACACCCATCACGCTCAGCAACATCAAGAACGGCAGTCTCAAACCTAAGCGTGTTCGGTGTGCTATGCTACGTCGCCTCGCTGATCCTTCCGGCGTGCCCGGTGCTGACGCAGGAGTCGTCCCACACTGGTCACACTGATGTCATCGGTCAGGCGGTCAGCTAGCCGTCGCTGCCGGAAGCCAGAAGCGACGTCCTGGTCCGCGACGGCTACACCGGCTACGCCCACCTGCCCGCCGTGCACGCCTGGTGCGGGGCTCATTTGCTCCGGGATCTGCGCTCGATCTCCGACGCCGACCCCGACGCCCAACTATGGGCGCTCGCGATGGCCGACACCCTGCTCGAGGCCCACCACGCCGCCGACCAGGCCCGCGCCCGCGGCGCCGAGGCCCTCGACGAGGCGGTGCTGGCCCGCATCCGCAACCACTACCACGGTGCGCTCGCCCGCGGACGGGCCGACAACCAGGGCCAACGCGGCGCCCTCGAGGCCGATGCCCGCACCCTGATCGCCCGGTTCGAGGACATGATCCTACGGTTCGCCACCGATCTGGCCGTTCCGTTCACGAACAATGAAGCCGAAAGAGCCGTGCGGCCGGTCAAAGTGCAGCAGCGCACCTCCGGTGGCTGCTGGCGAACCCTGCAAGGCCTCATCGACTTCGCGATCGTGCAGTCCTACCTGGACACCGCCACCAAATGGGGACTCGACAAACTACACGCCCTCCAACAGCTGTTCACCACCGGCCCCTGGCTGCCCCCGGCACTCACCCCAGCTGAATAGTTACCTCGTAGTCCCTCGACAAAACCCCCGATGAACTACTCGACCACTGCCATCCCTGATGTCGCTGCGCGATCGCCTGCCGCTACTGCTCTGCTCAGGCTGAAGCTCCAGGCCGCGGCCCTTGACCAATCATCGTGGCTCCTGGAAAGGTTGTTACACGCAGGTTGGCTGACCCAGCCCTCTCGCCAGTCTTGGGGGAATACTGATCTTCACGTGATCACTGTCGGCGAGGGCAGGGTGAGGGTGATCACCTGGACTCCGCCACCCGCGACGAGCCGACGAGCAGCTGCCGGGGCGAGGGAACGGGCGGGGTGCAGGGTAAGGGCATCACGGCAGGCACGGTCGTGACCGAGGAGTGCAGGGCGGCGCTCTACGGGTCCGGGCACGACCCGCTCACCCGGTGGCCGCTCGGCGTATCCGACCTACCGATCGGTGGAGGACCACGGGTTGCCTGACGAGCTTGCCGAATCCCGCAGACCTGCCCGAGACGAACGACAGCGCCGCGTCGAGGTCGAGCAGGTTGAGCGGGCGCGGCCGGTGCGGGTGGCCGGGTTGTTCTGACGTCACCGTGCCGACTCGGCCAGTGTGCTGTGGGCGCTGGCCGATCCGCAGGTGCAGGAGGCGGTTTACGGAGCGCGCCGCAACGCGGTCGCGGCGGCCCGCAGGTCTTAACGCAGCGGTCGGCCCGTTGAAGCGAGCTCTGGGTCTAGGCGTTCCAGCGGGGGTGCAGCGCGGTGCGAAGGACGCCGATCCCCTGCTCGATGGCGCCGGTCGCCGCAGCGCTCCCGCGGAGCGGGTTGAGCATCATGAAGTCGTGGATGGTGTTGTTGTAACGAACGCCGGGTTGATGTGGAACACGTCCTCGACGCCGCGGACTGCCTCGCGGAGCGTGTCCGGTTCCGTGAGGTATCCGATGGCGGTCTCGTCCGCTCCTGTTCGCCTGGCGGCGGCCCTGTCCGCGCTGCGGACGAGCGCCCGGACCATCGCTCCCCGATGCTTGAGCTCGGGCAGGACCATGCCGGCGTCCGGCCCCGTCGCGCCGACCATCAGGACCTTCACCGCGGCGATCCGCCGACGTCGGCGGCGAAGATGCCGTGCGCCTCGGACAGCGCCTTGATCCGCGACAGGTCGGGCATCGGCGCGTCCTTCGGCGGCAGCCGGAGCGCTGTGACGGGCTCACCGAGGTCGTGCACGAGGTCGGCGAACCCGGCGGGCGCGTTGATGAGCAGCGTCCGGCCAGGGCCGTCGTCGGACACGGTGAACCCGTGCGGGACGCCGCGAGGAAGGAACGCGAGCGATCCCGCGGCCGCGTGCCACATCTGGTCCCCACAGTGGACGGTGAACTCGCCTTCCAGGACGAAGAGCACTTCGTCCTGGTCGCGGTGGACGTGCAGTGGCGGGGCGTAGCCGGGCGGGACGCGGTGGTCCACGACGTCGAGCCCGCCGGCGGTGACGCTGCCCATGACCTTGTTCAGCGTCAGCGTCCCGAGCCAGTCGTAGGCGTCGCCTTCGTCGCTCGCGAGGAGGAATCCGCTTGTCGTGCTCGGAACCATGGCGCTGTTCCTCTCGTTGGCCGCGGCAATCGGTGGCGGGTGGCACGGGGCTGCGGCTGCGGCGCCGACGGTCCGGAGAGGCCCGACGGTCGCCCGCTTACGGCGCTGTCGTCGTCGCGAACCCTACTCGAAGTGGAGGATTTCGTCCACTTAACTTCTTGGCCGGCCGACGGCGTGCGACCCTGCACCCGTGGAGCCGAACACCGCATCGTCAGGCCGGCCTGCGGAGCCGGTGCTCCGCAGGGACGCCGCGGCGAACCGGGAGCGGGTCCTGGCCGCCGCTACGGCGGTGATCAAACGCGAGGGAACGCGGGTGCCGCTGGGCGTGGTCGCTGCCGAGGCCGGCGTCGGCGTCGCCACCCTGTACCGCCGCTACCCCACACGCGAAGCGCTGCTCGCGGCGTTGACGACGCGGTCCTTCGAGCTCGTCCTGGCCACGGCCATCGAGTGCGCGGACACCCCCGGCCGGGGGATCGACGCTATCAGGGCGTTCTTGCTCCGGACCATCGCGCACCGCGACCAGCTCGTCCTGCCGCTGCACGGCGGCCCCGCCGAACTCGACGACACGATGCGCGCCCTGCAGGTGAGCATCCGCGGCGCGCTAGAGAAGATCGTTGCCCGCGGACAGGCCGACGGCAGCATCCGCCGCGACGCCGGCGCCTTCGACATCGTCATCATGGGCGCGATGCTCGCGCAGCCCCTCGCTCACGTCCCCGACTGGGAGGTGATCGCTCGCCGCCAGATGGACGTGTACCTCGACGGGCTCGCCGCGTGCCCCGATCTGACCTGACGCGCCGTCAGGCCTCCTCAGGCGCGGGCGACGAGGAACGGGCCCTAGGAGCCGGTCGGAGAGCGTTCGTGATGGACGTGGGCCCGTTGTCCCTCGCGGTCGAAGATCACGATCAGCTCGGCGGGGCCGTCGACCGCGGCGAAGGCGTGCGGTGTCATGGTGCCGAACTCGGCGGCCTCACCGGTCTCGACCAGGATGTCCCGGTCGCCGAGCGAGAGTCGGACGCGGCCCTCGAGGACGAAGAACCAGTCGTGCCCGGGGTGGACGCGCTGCTCCGTCTTCCGGCGCGTCGGTTCGAGCCGCATTTTCACGGCGATCGTGCGGCCGGTCGGCCGGCTGAGCATCCAGGTCGTGCGCTTCCCCGAGGTGCTCGGCGCCGGGCGGATGACCACGTCGTCGTCACTGCGCACATCGAGCAGCGCGTCGAGATCAACCTGCAGCGCCGCCGCGAGCGGCAGCAGGACGTCGAGGCTGATCGTGCGCTTGCCGGTCTCGACGCGACTGATCGTCGAGGGACTGAGGTTGGTCCGGGCGGCGAGCTCGTCGAGCGACAGGCCCAGCGTGTTCCGGAGGCTCCGGAGCCGGGTTCGGACCACCCGTTCGATGTCGTTCGGCTCGGCCATCGCGCGCTCCTCTCGTCTTGCGGATCCTGCAAAACATCTTGCGTAACACGACGAGAACCATATCGTCGAAGCCATGAGTGAACACGCCATCCGCACCGTCGAACGCCACTGCGACGTCGCGGTCGTCGGTGGTTCGGCGGCCGGACTCGCGGCTGCGCTCCAGCTCGGCCGGCAGCGCCGGTCGGTGATCGTCGTCGACGCCGGCGAGCCCCGCAACGCCCCCGCCACCCACATGCACGGCTACCTGGGTCGTGAGGGCGAACCGCCGTCGCAGCTGCTGACCGTCGGTCGGGAGGAGGTCAGGAGCTACGGCGGGGAGGTCCTGCCCGGCCGCGTCACTGCGGTCACCCGCGGTGGGAACGGGCTCTTTCGCCTCGAGCTCGTCGGCGGTCACTCCGTCGTGGCTCGGCGCGTGCTCGCCGCGACCGGACTGGTGGACGACCTGCCCGACATCGACGGCCTCGCGGAGCACTGGGGCCGTGACGTCATCCACTGCCCGTTCTGCCACGGCTACGAGGTGCGTGACCAGCGCATCGTCCAGGTCGTCACCCACGCGGCGGGGCTCCACCCGGCCGGTCTGTTCCGCCAGCTCACCGCCCGGCATGTCGTCGTGCTGCACGACGACGTCGAGGCCGATCGGACCCAGGTCGACGCCTTGCGGGCCGCGGGCGTCGAGGTCGTCGAGGGCCACGTGCGTCGGCTCGTCCCCGGCGACGACGGGCGCGTGGCGGCCGTCGAGCTCGGCGACGGCCGGCGCATCGATGCCAACGCCGTCGCCGTCGGTCCTCGGTTCCGGGTGCGCGTCGCACCGTTCACAGCGCTCGGTCTCCGGACGGCGGCCCACCCGACCGGGCTCGGCGACGTCGTCGAGACCGACGCCACGGGGCAGACCGCGGTCGAGGGCCTCTACGCCGCCGGCAACGTGACCGACCCGTCGCAACAGGTCCTGCAGGCGGCCGCCAACGGCAGCCGCGTCGGGGCCATGATCAGCCTCAGCCTTGCCGAGGAGGACGTGCGCGTGGCAGCCCGGCGGTCGGGGAACCAGACGGACTGGGATCAGCGCTACGGCGACGACCGGGTGTGGAGCGGCAACCCGAACGGCGCGCTCGTCGGCGAGACCACGGCGCTCACCCCCGGTCGTGCCCTCGACGTCGGGGCGGGCGAGGGCGGAGACGCGATGTGGCTGGCCGAGCGGGGGTGGTCGGTGACGGCGAGCGACATTTCACCGATCGCCCTCGGACGCGTCGCGGCCGAGGCCGAGCGCCGCGGCGTACGCGTCGAGTGCCTCCCTGCCGACGCGAACGCCCTCGACCCCTTCGAAGCCGGTGCCTTCGACCTCGTGGCGGCCCAGTACGCATCGATCCCCCGGACACCCGATCACCGCGCGGTCCGCAACGTCCTCGGGGCCGTCGCCTCCGGCGGCACCCTCCTCGTGGTCGGCCACGATCTCGAACCGATGCGAGCGCCGGTCGACACGCTCGCCCACTCCCGGCCCTTCGACCCGGACGCCTACGTCGGGGTCGACGACTTCGCAGCTGCGCTCGACGCGGCACCGGAGTGGGACGTCGAGGTCCACGAGAAGCGGCCCCGGCCCCCCGGCGCCGCCTCGGCCTCGCACCACGTCGACGACATCGTCCTGCGGGCGCGACGTCGCTGACGCACGGGAGAACGTGTGACGGTGTCGCTTGCGGCCGGACCAACCTGCGTGCTGATCGGCATGCACGCGCCGAACCCGCGGCAATGCTGCGACTGCGCGACCGGATGGCCTGCGTCCTCGCCCCGCTGCCACAGGCGCCGGCGCGGCAGCGCCATGTCGTGCGCGTGACCGACAACCGGCGGCCGACGAAGCCGCGGGCGCCATGCAGCGGGTGCTCCACGACGGCCTCGTCCCGGCTCAGGTCGTGGGTGTGCTCGCATTCCATCCGGCCGAGGTCGACGCCTTGCAGCGGCGCCAGGCCGGTCCGAGACTGGACCCGTTGCTGATGCTGCGCACTGGCCCGCGCCCTCGCCGAGCGGGTCATCGCGGCTCACCGCCTACTCGCGGCCTCCCGGGGAGTGGTGTCGTCGCGATCCCCGGAATACCGGCTGCCGGCCTCCGACGGGATCACCCGCTGAGGTGGCGGGCCGCCGGCAGGCGGGGTGCCGGGACGTCGTCGTCGATGAGCATGCTGATCGCCATCAGCACCAGCATCGCGGCGTGACCGGAGACCGTGGCCGTGGTGGCCTGGATGCTTCCGGCCGCGAGTAGCGGGACGACCACGGCGAACGGCAGGTTCATCGCCGCGGCCATGCGTGAGATCGCGCGCTGCGGGTGTCGACGGATCGTCATCCAGACGACCATTGCGACCGTCATCCAGAACGCCATCGCCAGGAGCATGACGAGGTCGCCTTCGGCGCGGTCGCCGAGCAGTACGGCGGTGATCGCGTGCCCCAGGACCATGCCGGTGAGCATGGCCGCGACCATGGCGGCGTAGGAGCACCACCACCGCCCGGACCGCATGCCCGCGATCGCGATCATGCCGGGACCCGGCCCATCTCGGTGGCGATGAAGGCCAGCGCCTCGGCCACGAGCTCGGGCCCGGCCTCCTCCGGCGAACCGGCCCGGAACGGCGGTGCCGGGTTGTACTCGATAGCGAGCTGCGCCAGCTTCGCGGCGCGCTCGCCGCGCAGGGCGGCGGCGACCGCCAGGCCGAAGTCGATCCCGGCCGTGACCCCGCCCCCGGTCATTCGGTTGCGGTCGACCACGACCCGTTCGGTGCCGACCTCGACCCCGAGTCCGGCGAGGAGGTCGCGCATGGCCCAGTGCGTGGCGGCGCGGTAGCCGTCGAGCAGCCCGGCCTTGGCCAGCAGGACCGACCCGCCGCACACGGAGGTCACCCAGCGCGCGGTTTTCCCCTGCCGGGCAAGGAAGTCGAGGACTTCGCGGTCGTTCTCGATCTCGGCCTGGTGCAGGCCGCCGCCGACGCACAGGACGTCCAGTGGGGGGCAGTCGGCGAAGGTGGTATCGGGGGTGACGGCCATGCCGTCATCGCACCGGATCGGGTCGGCGGTCTTCCAGATCCGGTGGATCTTGACGTCGGGTAGGGCGGAGAAGACGGTCTGCGGGCCGATCACGTCCAGGGCGGTCATGCCGGGGTAGAACACCAGGCCGATGCGCGCCTGCGTCGTGTTGCTGTTCATGGGGTCTCCGGTCTATTCGTCATAGGGGGCGAGGCGCACGAGCATTGGGAAGCTCGCCCAGCGGGTCAGCCACCGGGCACGGCCGTGGGGGACGGCCTTGCCTTCGGCCTTCCAGCAGGCGAGCAGGTGGCGCTTGAACTCCAGCCTTGGATGGCGCTGCAGGATCTCGGCCACCCAGGCCGGGTCGAGTTGGTCCAGGCGCGGGCCCGCGACGTCGGCCAGCGCGCCGGCCGAGATGAACCCGCCGGGTGAGGCGAGGTCATCGGCGGCGCCGAGGGTGATGTGCCCGGTGATCTCCGCGGCGATGCGTCGCGCCCGTGCGGGGTCGACGTCGCGGTCGAGGGCGAACCGCTCGGCCCGTTCGGCGCCCACGACCGCGAAGCAACGGCCGGGCGTGGGGTGTTCGAGGTTGAGGTCGTGCAGCATCGTGGCGACCCAGACCATCTCCAGGTCCATCGCGATGCCGTCCAGCGCGGACAGCGCGAGACCGAACCAGAAGGTCCGGTAGGTGTGCTGCAGCACGTGCGGGCTCAACAGTTCGCGGGCCTCTTCCTCCGCCTCCTTGGCCAGCCGCGAGTCCGGGACGGTGACGGCGTCCAGGTCGACACCGCCGTTGCCGCGGCGTCCGGTGGCCAGGCGCAGCCGCAGGCCGGGATAGGCGGCGACGGTACGCAGCAGATACGGCGTGAGCGCCCCGCCTTGACGTGTCGTCAGGTTGCCGCCGGTACGCATGGCCTAGTCGTGGTCGATGCCGCTGGAAGCTGCCATACCGGCAACCCTGTCGCCTGCTCGCGGTCCTTGCCAGGTGGCTTTCTGCCAATGTTCCTCGGAAAACAGACAGTGGTTGGCGGTAGGGTGCGGCTATGTCGCACAAGGTGGCCGCCGTAGTCCTGCCCGGGGTCCTCACCTTCGACCTGGGCTGCGCGATCCAGGTGTTCGGCGACCCGCCGGTACCGGGCCCGACCCACGGGCGTTACGACCTGAGAGTCTGCGGGCCCGGTCGGCGGGTCCGTGCGGCCGACGGGATCGGGCTGACCCTGCAACACGGGCTGGACGCCATGGACGAGGCCGACACGGTGCTGGTGATCGGCTACAGCACGGCGGTCACTGGGCCTCCGCCCCCGGCGGTCGTCCAAGGGCTGCGCCGCGCCGCGGAGCGCGGGGCGCGGATGGGCTCGATCTGCGTCGGCGCGTTCGCGCTGGCCCATGCCGGACTGCTCGACCGTCGCCGTGCCACCACGCACTGGGCCGCCGCCGGCGCGTTGGCCGAGCAGTTCCCCGACGTCGAGGTGCTGCCTAACGCCCTCTACGTCCAGGACGGCCCGGTGCTGACCTCCGCCGGCGCCGCGGCCGGGTTCGACCTGGGTCTGCACATCGTCCGGCACGACCACGGCATCGAGGCCGCCACCGAGGTGGCCCGCTGGAACGTCATGGCGCCCCATCGCGCCGGCGGTCAGGCCCAGTTCATCCGCCGCCCCCTCGTGGCGGATCTCGCCGAGGTCGCCACGGGCACGGCCGCGACCCGGGAGTGGGCGCTGCAGCGCCTGGCTGAATCACTGACCCTGGCCGGCCTGGCCGAACATGCCTGCTGTAGCGAACGGACACTCACCCGCCGCTTCCTCGCCGACACCGGCACCACCCCGAAGCAGTGGCTCAACACCGCTCGTGCCGACCGGGCCCGCAACCTGCTGGAGACCACCGACCTGGCCATCGAACGCGTCGCCACCGAGGCCGGATTCCCCTCCGCCGCGGCCCTCCGCGACTGCTTCACCACCATGATCGGCACGACCCCGACCGCCTACCGGCGGACTTTCCGCGCGACGGCCCGCGGCATGGGTTGAGCGATCAGCCGCGCACCGTCTCGGGAATCGTCGGTAGCAGCGTGCTTTTCATGGCGAGCAGGCGACCGCCCGGGACGCCGCCGCGCACGCCACAGCCGACCGAGACGGGGCACCGTCGACGCCCTGAACGAGGTCATCGCTGCGGCGCGCGCTCCGAAGGGCGAGCCACCGCCACCTGTGACGACTGGGACGGCGCTCGCAAAGACGCCGACATGGAGACCACCAACCGTGATGACATGCACGGTGGCGAGTTGGAGGTGTCAATCCTTCTGCACGCCTACCCGTCGCTGGTCGGCGCCGGAGCAGGCGAGCAGGACAACGAGGCGTCGTCGCGTCCGCACTTGCTGACGCTCGGGCTGCCTGGCTACACCTTGTCCGGAATCATCGGCCGTCCGTCTGCTGCCACAACCGAGAAGGGCAAGCTCGTGCTCGACGCTCTGGTCGAGCGAGCGGCATCCCACGTTCACCTACTCGCCTAGCGCCGCAGGTGCCAGACGAGTGCGCTTCGGGATCTTGGCCACGGGACGTCCGCGATGCGGGCGCGGGAGGGCACTGTTAAGGACCGGGATCCTGGTTACGAGCCTCTCGACCCGGACCGAGGTACTGGCGACGGTCGCTCGCACGGAGCTGGGATGTCTCCCAAGTCCGGCCCGCTCGCTGATCACCTCCGCGCTAGCGCCGCAGAGGGGCGCGATCCTGTAGACCTTCAGCACCCTCGACAGGCTGGTCGCTGGACTGCCCCCGTCGGCGCTCACCTTGCCAACGTGGTGGGCCAACGGATCGAACCCCTAGGCGAGAGTGTGGAGGGACGCGGGCTGGGGCGTCCAGACGGTCGAACTGGCCCAACGCCGCGCGGTCTTTGTTTCCGGCCAGGTCGGTGGGAGCCTCGGGGCCAGCCAACGTGCTGCGGCGCCGTGATGCCAGCTTCGCCGGCCAGCCCGACGGCGACGTCGACTTCCGGGCATGGCGAGGTGGAAATCTCGGTGCAATTCTCCTGGCGCGCCGCTGGTCGGGTGGTTCTGGACGGTCAGGGCAAACCGATGTTCGATTCCCTGCCCGAGGTCGCTGGCCTGTACCGGTTGACCCTGGGCGGCGGGCTGGTCGCGGCGCGCCGCCCGCGCATCTACATCGGCGAGACCGACAGGATTCGCCGCCGCCTTGCCGGAAACTACCGGAACGCTGGTCCTACCCAAGCCACGAGTTTGCGTATCAACGCATTGCTTCGTGAGCACCTCAGATCAGGCGGCCTCGTCGAGCTGGGCATCGCGACCGAGGCGTGGTGCTCGCTGAACGGTCGCAGTCCTGCCGCGCTCGATCTGGCTGAGAAGGCGGCACGGCTGCTCGCCGAAACGCAGCGCTGGTACTCGCCCAAATCACCGACGACGCCGACATCGAGAACCTCGGGTGACAGCCGTGCGCTCGAGAGCGGCGAGGATGCGACCGTGGCGAACCGACCGCGCGGCGAATCTCCCTGCTGGATGCCGTCCTCGGCGAGCGCGGCTCGGGACGCGGCGGCGCAGGGCTTGTGAGAGACCGCGGGCACGTCACCGGGGCGGCGAAGGTTTCGGCGGTGGTGGCGGGCTCGACCAGCCGCTGGTGTGCCGGGTCGGTGGCTCATAGGGGATGGGATCGCCTAGGCGAGAGCCAGGCTCCTCTGACGAGCCATCAGAGGTGCCCGGCGCGGGTGTACCGGTGGAGGACCGGCTTGCGGTGCCGGGCTCAGCCGGCACCTACCTGCTCGCGCAGGATGTCGGCGTGCCCGCAGTGATGGGCCAGCTCGCGCAGAACCTGCAGGTACACCCAGCGCAGCGTGCGTGGGCCGGCCGGGTGCCCAGTCACGACGGCATCCAGCGGCAGGTCTACGACCGCCGTCCGGGCCACCGCGCACGCGGCCCGGTGGGCCGCCGTTACGGAGGCGACGGAGTCGTCCTCGGTGAGCCGGAAGGACTCGTCCGGGGTCTGCACCAAGCCCAGTTCGCGACGGGACTTGCCGCCGACACACTCCTCGAACCACACCCGCTGCATCCACGTAACGTGCTTGAGCAGCCCGAGCAGCGTTGTCGCCGACGGGACGAGCCGGCACCGCGCTTGCTCCTCGGTAAGGCCGGCGAGGGTCATCTCAAGGGCGCTCCGGTACTCCTCGACGAACGCGTCGAGTTGGATGCGCTCCTCGTTCAGCAGCACGTCGAACGAGCCCATCAGAGTCTCCCTCACGTGGCAGCCCGGTCGTGCACCATCGTCCCTCAGGACCAGAGCTTCTTATCCAGCGGTGTGCCGTGCCTGGCCACTGGCTCGGGTCAGGGCGAGGTCGGCGATCGGGTCGGCCAGCTTGCGCATGCCCTTCTAGTGGCGTGTCTGGTTAGTTCCTTGGCTATGTCCTGCGAGATGATCGGTATTGGGTCGATGCCCTGGAGCTACGTGGCGGTGACCGGGAACGACTGATGGCGTGGGTGCGGTCCACGACGACCAAGGCGGGGTTGGCGCAGCGGGCGCGGATCGTGTTGTTGGCCTCGGAAGGTCGCTCGAACGTCGATATCGCCGCCGTGGTCGGCACCTCGCGCAACACCGTGATGGTGTGGCGACGTCGCTATCAACTTCGCGGTGTGGCTGGCCTGGAAGACGGACCCGGTCGGGGCGCCCGCGGGTGGTGGACCGGGCGAAGGTCATCTCCACGACGTTGGCGCCGCCGCCGAAGAAGTACGGGGTGACGCACTGGTCGAGCCGGCTGCTGGCGGCCCATCTGAAGGTCAGCCACTCGGTGATCGCGCGGGCGTGGGCCGAGCACGGGGTGCAGCCGTGGCGGGCCGAGACGTTCAAGTTCTCCACCGGCCCGGAGCTGGTCGCGAAGGTCAGCGACGTGTGCGGGCTCCACCTCGCCCCGCCGGAGAACGTGATCGTGTTGTGTGTGGACGAGAAGTCCCAGGTCTAGGCCCTCGACGGCACTGACCTCGACGCGGACGACCAACGCTGGGGCCGGGTGCAACGCGCGCCACCTCCACGAGGTCAGCACGGCACTGGCAGCGTTGGATGCCCCGTCCGCCGAATGACGTCGACCTCGCTCCGGTGCAGGATGGGTTCGTCCTCTAGGAGGCGGCTCTGTGCCGTGGTGCTTGAGCCAGTACCGCCGCCGCATCACTTCTCGACGATGGAGGTCACCTACCGGCGCCGGCCGCCCTGGCGATCGCTCGCGTACCTGGCGTTGCTCTCGACCCCTTCGGCCGACTCGTCGAAGCCTTCGTGGAGGATCTGCCGGCAAATACCGCCCGCGGGTACCGCAAGGATCTGCGCCAGTGGGCGAGCTGGTGCCACCACGAAGCTTCACCGGAGTACCGCAGGCATCCCCTGCTGGCTGTGCGGCCCCACGTCGGTGCCTCGCAGAAGCACCTTGGCTCGTTGGCTTCTCGCGGTGGGTGACGCAGGCTCGTCGGCGCCCGTTCCTCTGGTGACCGTGTCAGTCGGTCTTTGCCGATGATCTGGTCACTGCGGGCTCTCAGGCGAGCAGCCTTTCGCTCAGCTCCCAGAGCCGGCGTGCGTCGTGGGGGTCGAGCATCGCGGAGTTCGCGTCCGATGGGATGTCGTCCGCGGTCACAGGTCGGGGGGTGTCGTCGAGCACGGCGATGTCGCAGTCCTTGAGATAGACACCGCCGAGGCCGTCCAGCAGCGGGCTGGCGGCGCCGAAGACGAGGGTCGCTGCTCCTTGCTCAACGGTCTTCTTGCCGGCTTCGGGGTTGATGATGGTGGTGCCGTCTTCGCCGATCAGCCCTTGCGCTCGGTACACAGCCACCGTCTCCGGGGGGAAGGGGCCGGGGCCGATGATGACGCCAGGGTGTGCGGCGAAGGCCCGGACGCCCTGATCGGCGTACCGACGGTCGAGCTCGACGGTGAACAGGACGTTGGCGCGCTTTGACTGGCCGTAAGCGGCGGCGGGGTCGTAGCCCGTTGCGAAGTCCAGGTCGTCCCAGCGGATCTCGCCGACCCTGGCGGCGCCGGAGGTCACATTCACCACACGGGCGCCTCTCGCCGCGCTCAGGGCCGGCAGGAGCGCCCGGGTGAGCTGGAAGTGGCCGAGGTGCGAGGTGGAGAACGAGAGCTCGTGCCCCCGCGCGTCGCGCCGCAGCTCGGGGGGGAACATCGCCGCAGCGTTGTTGATCAGGACGTGCACTGGGCGGCCGGAGATGAGCCAGCGCTGAGCGAAGGCCTCGACCGACCCGGGGTCGGTGAGGTCGAGCTGCTCGACACGCAACCCGGCGATCTCGGCGACCGCCGCGGCCGCCCGCTGCGGGTCGCGCGCCGCTACAGTCACCGCGGCGCCGGCGGCGGCGAGGGCACGGCTGACCTCGCGCCCGAGCCGGCTATGACCGCCGGTGACGATCACCTCCTTCCCGGTTAGGTCCAGGCCGTCGAGGACGTCGGATGCGGTGGAAGAGGAAGAGAACGGGGTGCCCAAGGGGGCCTGCGGTGCTGTCATGACCTTCTCCAGATGGAAGACGTGGTGCATGAGGCCGGCTGCCAGGTGCGGTGCCGGCATGGACGCGGGGCCGGGGTGTGTCCGGGCGCGTGGTGGGTCATCGAGTGGGCGGGTGACGATCCGGGAGGTGGTGGTGGCGCCGCGCCGTGCTCGTGGGATGGCAGGACGGGCGGCGGAGTCGCTGTTCGGCGGACCTTCGGCTCCCGGCTGTTCGAGGGCCCGGCGTGCACACCGAGCCCCCGAACGGAAACTGAGCCCAGCCTGGGCGCGCCTAGAGGAGGCCGTCTCGGGCTGCGGTGTAGATGGTCGGCACGCTCGGGGTGAAGCCGAGCTCACGGATGAGGGTGCTGTCGAGGTGTCCGAACCACGGGTTGGTCAGCGGCTCGGCGGACCCCTCGATCGGCTGTCCGGCGAGGCGGGCCATCTCGAAGATGGTGACCGGGGACGCGCCGTCGGTGACGTTGACGATGCGGCCGTCCATCACGCCGGTCAGCGCGAGGCGGACGGCGGCCGCGATGTCGCGGTGGTGCGCCACGGCGTAGGACTGCGCGGGGTGCAGGCCGAACAGTGGGGCCATCGTGCGGATGGACGCGAGGTGACCGTCGCCCTCCCCGTACACGAAGGGCAGCCGCAGGACGGCCCAGGTCAGGCCGCTGTCCCGGAGCAGCTGCTCGGCCGCCACCTTGCTCGCCCCGTAGGCGGCCTTCGGTGAGCACTCGTCGGTCTCCAGCGCCGGGCGTGTGGCGTCCGCGTTGTAGACGTTCCCGGTGCTGCTCATGACGAGCCGGGCGCCCGGCGCGTGCTCCTGGACGGCGGCGATCAGGTTGCGGGTGCCGTCGAGGTTCGCGCGCCAGATGGCGTCCTCGTCCTGCGTACGGAACAGCGCGGCGAGGTGGACGACCGCGTCAACGCCTTCGACCGCCGCCTGCAGGGTGCCGGGGTCGTTCAGGTCGCCGCGGACACCGGTGGTCCCTGGAGGCAGGTCGGTGTCACGGCGGATGAGCGCGCGGCACTCGAAGCCGTCGCTGGCGAGGCGCGGCAGCAGCCGCGAGCCGACGAGGCCGGTGGCGCCGGTGAGCAAGAGTGCCCGCATGTTCGTCTCCTCAAGTGATCGTCAGTCATACTGACAATCACCGTAGCGGTAGACTATGGAGATGACAACTGAGCGGGACCTTGGGCCGCAGCTCAGCGCCCGGCTGACCTACCTGTTTAAACGCGCCCTGCTCCGTCTCGAGGACTTGCACGCCGAGCACCTGGCGCCGGTCGGGGTCAGCGGTCGCGAGCTAGGCGTCCTGCTCCTGCTGGACGGCCTGGATGCGGCCTCGCAGCAGCAGGCAGCCAGCTGTCTCGGGGTCGACCGGACCACCATGGTCGGGCTGCTCGACGCGCTGGAGGCCAAGGGGCTCGTGGCGCGCCGGGCGAACGCCGAGGACCGGCGCCGGAACGTCCTCGAGCTGACCGAGGATGGGCACAGAACGCTCGCCCGAGCGGTCTCCGCCAGCAACAAGGCCGAACAGCAACTCCTCGCCGCGCTCGACAACGCCGAGGCCACGCAACTGCGCACGCTGCTGACGCGCCTGGCTCAGGACGGCCCGGAGCGCTAGCAGCGCTGGCGCAGCGGACAAGGACCCCGCTGGTGTACGTCGTGCCGACGTGTTCCGGGCGGTCTACTCCGCTTCGCTCTGGTCGTGCTTCCGATCACCTGCGGTGTAAGCGGCCGACGTGGGACACCTCAGCCTTCGGAGAGAGCAGGTTGGGGAGCATGAGCGGCCTTGCTCGCATGGGGCGCGATCGGCTGCAAGTCTCACGTCCCAGCGGCGCCCCTCCCGATCGGTACCGCATGCGGCGGGGCGTGCAGCGGGACGATCGCGATTCCGTCTTGTTCTGCCCGCTCACGTGCGCTGGACGCGTCCGGTGACCACGGTCGCGCGTGGACTAAACGTGGACTAAAGAGGGGCCTGCATCGGCCAACAACGGGTACGCGGCGGACCCGCCCCTGAGGTGACTAGAAAAAGAAGGCCGGGTCAGAGGCCATCTGCGCTGGAGCGGGTGACGAGAGAACGTGGACCTGAGGTGCAGGGTCAGCCGAGCGGCGTGATCGTCTCCACCCTTTACCTACCCAGAACCGCCGCGGCCACCACGCAGCGCTCGGTACCGACCGGAGCGTCGCCGCAGTTTAGGCGAGGTATCCGGTCCTACTCAGCACCGGCCGGTAGTGGCTTCTCGGAATCGCTAGATCGCAGGTTCGAGTCCTGCCAGGGGCGCCAGTCAGAGGCCTGAGCGCGACGCTCGGATCATCCGCTCCGTGGGGCGAAGATGGGGTAAGTAGCCACTAGCCTGCTTGGTTTCAACCGGTCGGAGCGCCATGCCCGCTTTCTAGTAGTTTGCTGAGTCGTTCAGCGGGCGTATGCCATTCTAGCGTGCGGCGGGGCCGGCCGTTGAGGCGGTCGGCGATGGCGTCGAGTTCTTTCTGGGTGTAT
>DASQWR010000086.1:0-13285 GCA_035640155.1 Pseudonocardiaceae bacterium | reverse complement strand
CTGGGACGGCTCGGTGCGCTGCGACCGGAGGGCAAGGAGTTGGCGGCGGTCGCCGGCTCCGAGCCCAAGCACCCCGTGCTGGCCCGGGCCCACGCGGTCATCTCCGCGGGCGCCAAACGCCGCTCCGCCAAGTCGTGGGTGGGTCGGCTGCCCGGCGAGCTCAAGCCCCTGACCGGCACGGTCGCTGCTCCGCTGGTGGAACGCGGAGTGCTCAACGAGCAGCGCAGCAAGTTCCTCGGTCTCTTTCCCAGTACGCGCTTTCCCGAGGCGGACCCGGGGCCGGAGCGGCTGCTGCGGTCCCGGCTGCGCGGGGTGCTGCTAGGCGATCGGGAGCCCGCGGAGCGCGACGCGTTGCTGCTCGGCCTGCTGGTGCCGCTCGACCTCGTCGGCGGCCTGGTGGAGAAAGACCAGCGCCGCGCGGCGGGGAAGCGGGCAAAGGAGATTGCCGAGGGTGGCGTCGCGGGCACTGCGGTGTCGGACGCCGTCCGCGAGATCCAAGCGGCGGTGATGGTGGCAGTGCTGGTCCCCGTCGTCGCCGGCGGTGACGGTGGTGGTGGCTGAAGGGTCACGGCCCGTAAGATCACTGCCCGTGAGCACTCCCGCCCGGGCGCTGGTCACCGGCGCGTCGCGGGGGATCGGCGCCGCGGTGGCCGCCGCGCTGGCGGCGACGCACGACGTGCTGCTCGGCGGTCGCGACGTCACCGCACTGGAGCAGGCGGCAGGGAGGCTGCCCGGGTCGCGCCCGTGGCCGGTGGAGCTCACCGATCCCGACGCGCTGGCGAGCGCGACCAGCGGCATCGACCGGCTCGCGGTCCTGGTGCATTGCGCGGGCACGGTCGAGCTGGGGACGGTCGCCGAGACGCCGGCGGCGTCGTGGCGGCAGCACATGGAGGTCAACCTGGTCGCCGTGGCCGAGCTGACCAGGCTGCTGCTGCCGGCGCTGCGGACCGCCCGCGGGCACGTGGTGCTGATCAACTCCGGGGCCGGGCTGCGCGCCAACCCCGGCTGGGGTGCCTATGCGGCCTCGAAGTTCGCGCTGCGCGCGTTCGGGGACGTGTTGCGCGCCGAAGAGCCCGATCTCCGGGTGACCTCGGTGCATCCGGGCCGGACCGACACCCCCATGCAGCGCGCGGTGCGGGCGGCCGAGGGCGGTGACTACCAGCCGGAGCGCTACCTGCATCCCGACTCGGTGGCCGGGGCCGTGCTGGCCGCGGTCAGCGCGCCGCCCGACGCGCACCTCACCGAAGTCGTGCTCCGGCCCAACGGGCGCCGCTGAAACGCACGGAGCCCGTCAGAGGACGACGTTCACCAGCCGGCCCGGGACGATGATCACCTTGCGCGGCTCGCCGTCCCCGACCAGCGCGGCGACCCGCTCCTCGGCCAGCGCCGCGTCCCGCACCTCGTCCTGCGACGCCGCCGCCGCCACGACCACCCGCGAGCGGACCTTCCCGTTGACCTGGATCGGGTACTCGACGGTGTCCTCGAGCAGCCACCGCTCGTCGGCCTCCGGGAACGGGCCGTGTGCCAGCGACTCCCGGTCCGCACCGACATTGCGGCCCAGCATCGACCACAGCTCCTCGGCCAGGTGCGGGCACAGCGGCGCCAGCAGCAGCACCATCGGCTCCGCGACCGCCCGCGGCGCCCCGCCGGGGTACGCCTTGGTGACGTGGTTGTTCAGCTCGATCAGCTTCGCGGCCGCGGTGTTCAGCCGCAGCGACCCGTAGTCCTCGCGGATGCCCGCGATCGCGCGGTGCAGGGCGCGCTGCGTCGCGTCGTCGAGCGACTCGTCCGTCACCCGCAGCTCGCCCGTGGACTCGTCGACCAGGTTGCGCCACAGCCGCTGCAGGAACCGGTACGCGCCGACGACGTCCTTGGTCGCCCACGGCCGGGAGACATCCAGGGGGCCCATCGACATCTCGTACAGCCGCAGGGTGTCCGCGCCGTACGCCTCGCACATCTCGTCGGGCGAGACGGAGTTGCGCAGGCTCTTGCCCATCTTCCCGTACTCGCGGGTCACCTGCTGGCCCTGCCAGGTGTACCGGCCGTCGGACTCGGTGACCTCCTCGGCGGGCACGTACACCCCCCGGGAGTCGACGAACGCGTACGCCTGGATGTAGCCCTGGTTGTACAGCCGCCGGTAGGGCTCCTCCGAGGACACGTGCCCCAGGTCGTGCAGCACCTTGTGCCAGAACCGGGAGTACAGCAGGTGCAGCACCGCGTGCTCGACACCACCGACGTACAGGTCCAGCCCACCCGGGTCGTCCGGACCGTGCAGCTCGGGACGCGGACCCATCCAGTACCGCTCGTTCTCCGGGTCGCAGAACGTCTCGGTGTTCGCCGGGTCGATGTAGCGCAGCTGATACCAGCACGACCCCGCCCACTGCGGCATGACGTTGGTGTCACGGCGGTAGGTCCGCGGGCCGTCGCGCCCGTCAGCCGTCGGCAGAGTCAGCTCGACGGTGACCCAGTCGGTGGCCTTCGCCAGCGGCGGAGCCGGCTCGGTGTTCAGGTCGTCGGGGTCGAACGTGGCGGGGGCGTAGTCCGCGACGTCGGGCAGCTCGACGGGCAGCATCTGCTCCGGCAGTGGACGGGGAGCTCCGGCATCCTCCCCGTCGACGGGGTAGACGATCGGGAACGGCTCGCCCCAGTACCGCTGCCGCGCGAACAGCCAGTCGCGCAGCTTGTACTGCACGGTGCCCGCGCCGTACCGGCGCTCCTCCAGCCAGTCGGTGATCGCCTTCTTCGCCGCGTCGACGTCCAACCCGTCCAGGAACGAGGAGTTGGTCGCCGGGCCGTCCCCGGTGTACGCCTCGCCGTCGAAGCCATCAGGCGGTGCCACCGTGCGCACGATCGGCAACCCGAACGCGGTGGCGAAGTCCCAGTCGCGCTGGTCCTGCCCCGGCACCGCCATGATCGCGCCGGTGCCGTAGCCCATCAGCACGTAGTCGGCGACGAACACCGGGATCTGCTCCCCGTTCACCGGGTTCGTCGCGTACGAGCCGGTGAACACGCCGGTCTTCTCGCGGTTCTCCTGGCGCTCCAGCTCCGAGCGCTGCGACGCCGCGCGCCGGTACGCCGCGATCGCCTCGACCGGGGTGCTCGCGCCGCCGGTCCAACGTTCGTCGACTGTGCCGTTCTCGGAGGGCCATGTTCGCGCGGTGATCGCCGACACCAGCGGGTGCTCGGGTGCCAGCACCATGTACGTGGCACCGAACAGGGTGTCGGGGCGGGTGGTGAAGACCTCGATGTCCGCGGACCCGCCGATCGCGGTCTGGACTCCGAACCGAACCCGCGCCCCGTGCGACCGTCCGATCCAGTTGCGCTGCATGGTCTTGACCTTCTCGGGCCAGTCCAGCCGGTCCAGGTCGTCAAGCAGCCGGTCTGCATAGGCGGTGATCCGCATCATCCACTGGCGCAGGGTCTTGCGGAACACCGGGAAGTTGCCGCGGTCGCTGCGGCCCTCCGCGGTGACCTCCTCGTTCGCCAGCACCGTCCCCAGCCCGGGGCACCAGTTCACCGGGGCCTCGGACAGGTAGACCAGCCGGTGGGAGTCGACGACTGCGCGCCGCTCGGCCGCGGTCAGCGCGGCCCACGGGCGACCGTCCGGGGTCTCCCGGTCACCGGAGACGAACTGCTGCTCCAGCTCGGCGATCGGCCGGGCGCGATCGGCATCGGTGTCGTACCACGCGTTGAAAATCTGCAGGAAGATCCACTGCGTCCAGCGGTAGTACTCGACGTCGGTGGTCGCGACGCGGCGTCGCTCGTCGTGGCCCAGCCCCAGGCGGCGAATCTGCGCCAGGTACCGCTCGATGTTCGCCTCGGTCGTGGTCCGCGGGTGCGTCCCGGTCTGCACCGCGTACTGCTCCGCGGGTAGTCCGAAGGCGTCGAACCCCATGGTGTGCAGCACGTTGCGGCCGGTCATTCGATGGAACCGGGCGAAGACGTCGGTGCCGATGAAGCCCAGCGGGTGCCCGACGTGCAACCCCTTGCCCGACGGGTAGGGGAACATGTCCTGCACGAACAGCTTGTCCTCGGGGACCGGCCCGCCCCAGGGTCCGGCGGGGTTCGGCGCGTCGAACGTGCCCTGCTCGGCCCAGCGCTGCTGCCAGCGACGCTCCACCTCACCCGCCAGCGCGGCCGTGTAGCGGTACGGGGGGACCTCTTCGGTGCTGCTCACGCTTCCGTCCTCGAGTCATGTGCCGTCGCATCCCCGGAAAGGGCGCGACCCCTCAGGCCGGGGGCCATGAGGGGTCGCCGCGCTGACCTCGTCCGCAGGTCAGCGCGGCCCGGAAAGGAGCAGGCAAGCCGTGCTCATGGCATAAGAGTATCTGGTATGGCCAGTGCTTATCCTGGCCGGCCGCCCGTCACCAACCCCAGCTGCCAGTGCCGCCCTTGAACGGGCCGACCACATCGGTGGTGATCCACCCGCCGTAGAACCCGCCAGGCTCCGGTGTCACCGGCTCACCGTCCAACGTCACCTCGTCGAACGGGGCCGGGTAGACCGCGACGCGCTCGGTGAGCTGGGGGTAGCGGAGATCCGGCTCCGGGTACCACCAGCCGATGCCGGTCAGCGGTGGCGCACCGGGCACGACGACGTCGACGTAACGGGCCTCGCCCTTCCACTCGCAGAAGGTCAGCCGTGACGCCGGGCGCAGCAGGCCGCCGAACTCGTAGCGGGGCAGGTAGTAGGTCGGCGGGTGCGAGGTCTCGAGCACCCGCACCAGGTCGTCGGTGTCGACGACGACGGTGCCGCCGTGCACGATCCGGGCCCGCCGGTGCACCCGCTCCGCCTGCGGGGGACGTGGATAGTCCCAGACCGACTCCTGCCCGGGGCGAACCGGATGCCGGTCAACGGGCTGTGACTGCTTCTGGGTGGTGCGTTTCCATCTCATCGCTGGTCAACCTCTGCCCTGTCGACGACATCCTGGGCCCGTGAGCACCCAACCGGCGCACGATATCCGGGAGCACGTATTTCGGGGATTGCTCAGCTCTCTTACCCACGTCCGCGGGAAAGCTGAGGGACAGGAGCGATCATGACGACCCAGGTCACCCCTCGCGCGGCACTGCCCGGGGCCCGCGTGGCGGTGCCGCTGAACCGGTACCTGCGCAGCGCCGCGGCGTTGGCGGCGGTGAGCGCGCTCGGATACGCGGCGGTGCTCGGCTGGCGCACCGACGCGAACGGCGTTGTCACCGCGGCCGCCTTCGCCGTCGGCTTCCTCTTCGCCACCTTCGCGCTGGCGGGCGTCGTCCCAGCCAGCATCAAGATCGGTGACGTCGAGCTCAAGATGCAACAGGAACGGAAGGACGCCGCCGACGAGGGCCGGGTTCAGGGACTCGAGGCTGGCGCCGCCATCAGCAAAGTCGTCGCGGCCGGTGAACTGCAGGTTGATCAGGTCGAGGCAGCGCTGCGCGCTGCCCTGACAGGCCCGGAATCGCTACGGGTCGACGACATAGACCTGCCCGTCCCGCAACTCGCGGTGGCTGCGGCCGAAAGGAACGTCCAGAAGGTTGCGGATGCCCTGACCACGGTGGCCGAGCGCAGCGCGCGTCCCAGCCGACCTGTACTCCAACCACGATGACTCGACAGTCCAGGACCCTGCTGGCAGCCTCGCCGGCGTGACCTCCACCGTTGCGGCCCCACCCCACCTGCGACGGCTGCTGGCCGACCGGGGGTACCGGCGGCTGCTCGCGTCCCGCTGCGCGGCCCAGTGGGGGGACGGCGCCTTCCAGGTCGGGCTCGGCAGCGCTGTGCTGTTCAACCCCGAACGCCAGGCCGATCCGGCCGCCATCGCAATCGGGCTTGCCGTGCTGCTGCTGCCGTACTCGCTGGTCGGTCCCTTCGCCGGGGCGTTGCTGGACCGGTGGGACCGGCGCCGCGTGCTGGTGGTGGCGAACCTGCTGCGCGCGGCGTTGATCGCCGGAGTCGCCGCAGCGGTGGGGACCGGGATGGGCGGTGCGCCGCTCTACCTGGGGGCGCTGCTGGTCACCGGGGTGAGCCGGTTCGTCCTCGCCGGCCTCTCCGCCGCCCTCCCGCGCGTGGTGCATCCGGAGCAGCTGGTGACGGCCAACGCGATCGGCACCACCCTCGGCGCTGCGCTGGCCGCGGCGGGCGGCGGATGCGCCATCGCGCTGCGCGCGGTGGTCGGCGCGGGGGACACCGGGTCGGCGGAGGTGACCGCGAGCGCGGCGCTCGGCTCCCTGGTCGCGGCCACCGTCGCCGGAGGGTTCAGCCGGGGCCGGCTCGGACCCGACGAGCGTGACGAGCCCCCCGAGACCGTCCGCGCGATCGCTCGCGGCCTGACCGACGGGGTACGCGCCGTGGTGGCCGTCCGCAGCGTCGCGGCGGGCATGGTGGCCCTGACCGCACACCGGTTGTCCTTCGGGGTCGCGACGCTGGTGACCCTGCTGCTCTACCGCTACAGCCTCAGTTCCGACGGTGCGCTGCACGCCGGGCTGGCCGGAGTGGGTCAGGCGGTCGCCGCGGGGGCAGCCGGGGTGGTGCTGGCGGCGGTGCTCACCCCGGTGCTGGTGGCCCGCTTCGGTCGCCGGCGGACCGTGCGGGGCGCGCTGGGAGCCGCAGCGCTGGTGACACTGGGGCTGGTGGCACTCGGACTGGGGGTATCGACGTCGCCGGCGACCACGCTGGCCGCGGCGTTCGGGCTCGCGGCTGCCGGCCAGGTGGTGAAGCTGAGCCTGGACGCGACGGTGCAGCAGGACATCGGCGACCAGACGCGCGGGCGGGTGTTCGCGCTCTACGACACGGTGTTCAACACCGGGTACGTGGTGGCGGTGGTGCTGGCCGCCACCGTGGTGCCGTCCGACGGGCGCGCACCGGGCCTGCTGCTGCTCACCGCCGCGGTGTACCTGCTCGCCGCGCTGGCGCACACGTTGCTCGACCGCCCGCCCCGCTCACAGATCGAAACCGGGCTCGCCCGCACGGTAGGTCTCCTCGGCCCGGCCGTCCCCGTCGGCGTCGACGAGCTGCAGGTCGAACCCGCCGTCCCCGTCGACGTCGAGGTAGGCGGTCTCGTGCCGGCCGTCGCCGTCGCGGTCGACCAGCACCTGCTCGGCGGTGCCGTCGCGGTCGACGTCTCGGGCCAGCTCGCCCGCCTCCCCGTCCCCGTCGAAGTCGATCCAGCCCGTCCCGGTGCCGTCATCGGGGGTCGAACGACGCTGCCCGGACCGGTCGGTCCAGTCCAGTGACGCCGGCTCGCCGGGGACAGTGTCGGGCGGCGGAGCAGGGCCAGGCAGCGGAGCAGGGCCAGGCAGCGAGGCAGGCCCGGGCAGCGGGGCGTCGCGGGCATTCCAGGTGCCGAGCCCGCTCGGGTCGGTGTACCCGTGGTCGGGCGCCCCGTCGTCGTCCAGGTCGAGCAGGGTGATGTCCGCCGCCCCGTCGCCGTCGGAGTCCCACATCGCGTCGTCCACCCGGCCGTCGCCGTCGAAGTCCAGCGCGACGGCGTCAGCGACTCCGTCCGAGTCGAGGTCCCGATCACCCGGATCGGTCCAGGTAGTGGTCTCCCCGTCCCCCGTGCCGAAGTGGTAGCTGATCCGGTCGGGCATGGCCGCACCTCCTTCGTCCCCTGGGACGGGCCGCGGCGGCGATTGGTTCCCCCATTCAGGCGGCAGGCGCCCCGCTCAGCAGCGTCCAGGGCGCGGGGTCGAGGTCCGCGAGGGCCGGCACCTGCAGCACTGCCCACGGGCTGAGCACCCAGGGTGCGACACCCACCAGCTCGACCACCGAGGTCCATTCGGCCCAGTGGCACTCCATGACCTCGGCCGGGTCGGGGTCGGGGTCGCCGTCCACGCCTGCGACCAGTACGGGGCAGAACTCGTTCTCCACCACCCCGTCGGGGGCCACCGCCCGGTAGCCGAAGTCGGGCAGCACGATGCGCGCCCCGGTCAGGCGCATTCCCAGCTCCTCGCGGACCCGGCGGGTCGCCGCCTCGACGAACGGCTCGTCCGGTAGCGGGTGCCCGCAGCAGGAGTTGGTCCACACCCCCGGCCAGGCCCGCTTCCCGACCGCGCGGCGGGTCATCAGCAGCCGCCCGGCGGGGTCGAAGACGTAGCAGGAGAACGCCAGGTGCAGCGGGGTATCGGCGTGGTGGACCTGGGACTTGGGCAGCTGCCCGGCCGGGCGGCGCTGCTCGTCGAGCAGGACGACGGGAGCCTCATCTGGGTGCACCCGCGCCACGCTAGCGGGTGCCTCTCCCGCAGGTGGGGTGCGACCTCACGCTGACACTGTAGGCGCCCTACGGGCCCGATTCGGCCGCCAGCTTCTCCTCCTCGCGTTCCAGCTTGCCGAACGGGGTCACCAGGCCGTCGCGCACCAGCTTCGCCAGCCGCCGCCAGTGTCGGGCGAACTGGGCCAGCGCCAGCACGATGTAGACGATCGACAGCACGATGATCGTGATGCGGTTGAGCTCCGGGCCCGCCGTGATGCTGACGACGAACTGCACGGCGAACAGGGACAGCAGGCCGAACGCGCCGTACAGCGTGATGGAAAGATCGAGCAGCACCGCCACCGCGAACAGCGACTGCGCCGCCGTGATGAGCAGCTCGTAGCGCTGGTTGATGTCCAGCGGCAACCCGTCCCAGGTGCCGGCCGACAGCGCGAACACGATCGGGATGGTGCCGACGAGCAGCGTCCACTGGTTGACCTTGCTGGAGATCAGCGTGCCGAGGGAGTCCGACGCCTTGAGCCGCCAGGCGTACAGGCACGCCACGATCAGCTCGGGCGCCTCGCTGGCCAGCGGTGCGACCCACTGCACCAGCAGGAACTGGTCGATGCCCACCTCGGTGCCGGTCGCGACCAGCGACTCCGCGAAGTGCTCCGCAGTGAGCAGGATGATGATCGCCGCGACGACGAACATCGTGACGACGAGGGTGCGCCGCCGCCGCCGGTCCTGCGAGCCGACCCACTGCGAGACGCCTAGCAGGTCCGGCTCGTGCGCGGGCGCCTTCGCGAGCCGCCAGGCGTATAGGGCGAAGATCGTGACCAGGATCGCCGCGTCGACCATGGTGAGTGAGCTGCGCAGCGGCAGGGTCAGCGAGTACAGCGTCGCGATGCCGAGGAACACGACCTCCGCGGACAGCGGCTGCGCCATCCGCACCTCGCTGGGGTGGGCGGACGGCGAGTCGCTGCGTCCGGCCTTGCGGGCCCGCAGCACGGCCCAGCACGCCACGAACACCACCAGCGGCCAGCCGACACCGACCAACACCCGGTTGGCGCCGGTCATGTTGGCCAGTGCGAGCGAGCACGGGTTCGCGCCGCCCGGGCCGGGAATGCACGCGCCCTCCGCCCCGTAGACCTGCCCGGCCTGATAGCTGAAGACGAAATCGACGGCGTACTCCGGCAGCACCGCCAGCAGCGCGAGCACCGCGAGCGCCAGCCCGGCGCTGATGTCGACCTGGGCGGCCTCCGCGGCCCAAGCGAGCACGAACGCGGCCCCGACGATGGCGACGCCGAAGAGCACCGCGCGCACCGGTTCCCGCAGCTCGACGGTGGGCAGGCCGAGGTAGTCTGCAGCCCCGGCGTACGCGCCGGGCGCCGTCACCAGCAGGGCGATGAGCAGCTGCGGCGGGAACCGCCTCGGACCTTCGGCCACCCGAACCCCCTCCGGCTCAGCGGTTCAAACGAAACTAGTGATTCAAGGAACAGTGATCTTAAAGAACATTGTCTACTTCCGCACGGTGGCCCACCAGCGGAGCAGCTCCGCCTCCGCCTCGTCCCGGGTCAGCGGGCCGCGGTCCAGGCGGAGCTCCTTGAGGAAGCGCCACGCTTGGCCGACCAGCGGGCCGGGTGGGATGCCCAGCAGCTCCATGATCGCGTTGCCGTCCAGGTCGGGGCGGACGCGGGCGAGGTCCTCCTCGGTGCGGATCCGCTCGATGCGGGCTTCCAGGTCGTCGTAGCTGCGTTGCAGCGCGGCCGCCTTGCGGCGGTTGCGGGTGGTGCAGTCGGCGCGGACCAGCTGGTGCAGCCGGGGCAGCAGGTCGCCGGCGTCGGCGACGTAGCGACGCACCGCGGAGTCGGTCCACTCGCCGCGCCCGTAGCCGTGGAAGCGCAGGTGCAGGAAGACGAGCTGCGCCACGTCGGAGACGATGTCGTTGCTGTAGCGCAACGCGCGCAACCGGGCGCGGGCCATCTTGGCGCCGACGGCCTCGTGGTGGTGGAAGCTCACCCCGCCACCGGGCTCGTGGCGGCGGGTCGCCGGCTTGCCGATGTCGTGCAGCAGGGCGGCGAGCCGCAGCACCAGGTCGGGCTCCTCCCGCTCCAGCGCGACCGCCTGGTCCAGCACGGTCAGCGAGTGCGTGTAGACGTCCTTGTGCTGGTGGTGCTCGTCGATCTCCAGGCGCATCGCGGGCACCTCGGGCAGCACCTGCTCGGCCAGCCCGGTGTCCACCATGAGCTCCACCCCGCGGCGGGGGTGCGGGCCGAGCAGCAGCTTGGAGAGCTCCGCCTGCACCCGCTCCGCGGCGATCCGCCGGATCTCACCCGCCATGTCCGCGATCGCCGTGTGCACCCGTGGTGCCAGCGTGAACCCGAGCTGGGAGACGAACCGCGCGGCACGCAGCATCCGCAACGGGTCGTCGGCGAAGGACTCCTGCGGCGGTGCCGGGGTGTCCAGCTCGCGGCGGGCCAGCGCGGCGCGCCCGCCGTACGGGTCGACGAACCGCCGACCCCACTGGCCTGGGTCTCGGCCTCCTCGGCTCGACCCTGCGAGCAGGTCTCGGCCTCCTCGGCTCGACCCTGCGAGCAGGTCTCGCACTGGCAGCTGGACTGCCATCGCGTTGATGGTGAAGTCCCGGCGCAGCAGGTCGTCGTCGAGCGAGTCGCCGAAGACGACCTCGGGGTTGCGGGAGACGCGGTCGTAGCGCTCCGCTCGGTAGGTGGTCACCTCGTAGGTGGTCCCCGCCTTCGCCGCGCCGACGGTGCCGAACGCGATGCCGGTGTCCCACACCGCGTCCGCCCAACCGGTCAGGATGGCCTGGGTCTGCTCGGGCCGAGCATCGGTGGTGAAGTCCAGATCAGGGCGGTGGCCACCGCTCGGGAGCCGTCCCAGCAGGGCGTCGCGCACGCTGCCGCCGACCAGGTACAGCACGTGGCCGGCGGCGGCGAACCGGTCGGCCAGCTCGTCGGTCACCGGCGCGATCCGCAGCAGTCCCACGACGGCATCGTGCGATGCGGAGTCGGCGGGTGGGATCACCGGGGCGCTCTGGCGGCGAGTCAGAGCAGCCGGTCCAGTTCCAGGCGGACTGGGAACGGCTCGGTCGTGTACCCGGACTCGATCTCGCCGAGAGCCGCGTACTCCGCCACGGTCAACAGATGCGCCGGCGGCTGGGAAGGGGCTGTCATGTGCGGCTCCTCGCGTCGGGGGCCAGTCTCCCATGTCCCACCGCCGATACCATCGGCGTCATGTCCCCCTCGTCCGGCAGGTCCGGCAGGTCCGGCAGGTCCGGCAGGTCCGGTCGATCCGCCAAGGCCGGCAGATCCGGCCGCGACCAGACCGGTGAGCCGAGCGGCCGCGCGAAGCCCGGCCGGGGGAGCACGCCCCGCAGGCAGCCACGACGGATGCGCACCGTGGACGAGACCTCCGCGGGGGGCCTGGTCGTGGACACCGACACCGGCCGGGCCGCGTTGATCGGCCGGCTCGACCGGCGGGGGCGGCTGGTGTGGTCGCTGCCCAAAGGCCACCTGGAGGTGGGAGAGACCGCCGAGCAGGCCGCGGTCCGGGAGGTCGCAGAGGAGACCGGGATCGACGGTGTGGTGCTCGCCGCGCTGGGCACCATCGACTACTGGTTCGTGGCCGAGGACCGCCGGATCCACAAGACGGTGCACCATTTCCTCATGCGTGCGGTCGGCGGCGAGCTCTCCGACGCCGACGTCGAGGTCACCGAGGTCGCCTGGGTGCCGCTCACCGACCTGGAAGCCCGGCTCGCCTACGCCGACGAGCGCCGGCTCGCTCGCCGCGCCGGTGAGCTGTTCGCGGAGCCCGCGTGAGAACCATCCGCGCGGCGGTGCTGCTCACGGTGGCGATGCTTTCCTGGAGCGCGGTCCTGAGCTGGAGCACTGCCCTGATGCAGCCCGCTGCGGCGCAGCAGGACCGGTCACTGGCCCGTCTGGAACTGGAGATGCTCGCCCCCCGGGTGGTCACCAGCACCGGGCCCTCGGTCCTCACGGTGACCGGCGAGGTCGTCAACACCGGTGACCGCACGCTCTCCGAGCTCGCGGTACGGGTACAGCGCGACGAGGCGCTGGCCGACGACGCCGCCGCCCGCGCCGCCCTGGCCGCCGTCCCGCACGCGCCGTTCGTCACCGCGTTCACCAGGCTGGGGACCGACCTGGAGGCCGGACAGCGCACCCCGTTCCGGATCGAGGTGCCCCTCGGCACCGGGCCGGACCTGCAGGCGCTGCAGATCACCCAGCCGGGCGTCTACCCGCTGCTGGTGAACCTCAACGGTACCCCGGACTTCGGTGGCCCGGCGCGGCTGGCCGCGGTGCCGTTGCTGCTGCCGGTGCTGGGCCTGCCCGGTGAACGCTCCGGCGGGCCAGTGGTGGTGCCCCCGGTTCCGCCGCCGGTTCCGGTCCCGCTCACCGCCGTCTGGCCGCTGGTCAGCGAGCCCGCCCGGGCGCTGTCCGGCCCGGGAGAGCCGCTGCTGCTGGTGAGCCCCACCGCCGGCACGGACCCGCTCGCCGAGCAGCTCGCCCCCGGCGGGCGCCTGGACGGGCTGCTCGGCGCGCTCGAGGAGGCCGTGCCGCCGGGCTCTCCGCTCGCGGGCGGGCTCTGCGTCGCCGTCGACCCCGCCCTGCTGGAGACCGTCCGGGGGATGGCCGCCGGGTACCGCGTCGCGGACCCGACCGGTGTCGTGGACGGCACCGGCGCGACTGTCGGGGGGCGCTGGCTCGAGCGGCTGCGCGCCGCGGTCGCCGGACGCTGCGTGCTGCCGATGCCCTATGGCGACCCGGACGTGGTGGCGCTGTCCCGCGCGGGCATCACGGACCTGGAGGCGCTCGCCACCACTACCGGAGCCTCGCTGGTCAGCGACCTGCTCGGGGTGCAGCCACTCACCGGGACCGCGTGGCCGGCGGACGGAGTCCTGGACGAGCGCACGGTCACCGACCTCACCGCGCTGGACGTCCGAGCCGTCCTCCTCGAACCTCGGGGGTTGGCTCAGCCGGCGCTCGGCACCGACACCGTGGCGCTGGCCGGCGGCCCGCGCGGGCTGCTCGCCGACCCGCTGCTGGTCACCGCCCTCGAGCCGGCGGCCTCGCTGGCCCTGCCCGCTG
>DASQWR010000085.1:0-5520 GCA_035640155.1 Pseudonocardiaceae bacterium | reverse complement strand
CGTCATGCACGCCGAGAAGAAGATCCGCAAAGAGATGGCCGAGCGGCGCCGCACCTACGACCAGGTACAGGAGCTCACCTCTCGTATCAAGCAACGCGCCCGGACCTGACCGGAGTCCCGCCCGTCCCGCGCTTGACACACCCCGACCCGCCGCTGTGCGCTTCGCTCTCACCGTCCGCACTCGCCCGATGACGGCTGCCCACACTTGTGGACAGGTCTGTGGGCAACTCGGCCGGCTTGTGGGTCGGGCCGGGCAGCCGAGAGTTGTCCACCAGGCGGTTCGCCCGGTCCACCGGCACGGCCCTCGCAGTCCACAGCGCGCCGCGCTGCCCGACCTGCCTTGATCCCTGTGCTCCACGCCACCCACAGCACCTACTGCTACTACTGATGTTCTCTTTCATGGAATGAAATGCTTCAGCATCCCTGGGGACGCTGGCCCGCGCTTCGGTCGGCCCGACCCGCCGCTCAGCCTGACCCACCGACTCGGCCCGACCCCGGCGACAGCGCCACCGGGCAAAGGTCATACGGTTGCCTCCGCCGCACCAGCGCGCCTGTCGGTTCCGGCGCCCTGTCACCCGTTCCGGCGCGCCCCCCGACCCCCGAACGGAAGAGGACGCGACGTGCAACTCGGACTCGTCGGGCTCGGCCGGATGGGCTTCAACATGCGGGAGCGGTTGCGGGCCGCGGGGCACGAGGTGGTGGGCTTCGACCGCGATGCCGAGATCGCGGACGTGCACTCGCTGGCCGAACTGGTCTCCGTGCTCGCCCCGCCCCGGGCGGTGTGGGTGATGGTCCCGGCCGGCGCGGCCACCCGACAGACCGTGACCGACCTGGCCGGTCTGCTCGCCGCGGGCGATGTGGTCGTTGACGGGGGCAACTCGCGCTACACCGACGACCACGCGCACGCAGTGCTGCTCGCCGAGAGGGGCATCGGTTACGTCGACTGCGGTGTCTCCGGCGGGGTGTGGGGCCGGGAGAACGGCTACGGCCTGATGGTCGGTGGTGAGGACGCGCACGTCGCAGCGTTGCTCCCGGTGTTCGATGCGCTGCGCCCGGTCGGTCCCCGCGAGGAGGGTTTCGCGCACGCCGGCAAGGTGGGAGCGGGACACTTCGCGAAGATGGTGCACAACGGCATCGAGTACGGCCTGATGCAGGCCTACGCCGAGGGCTACGAGCTGCTCACGGCTGCGGAGGTCGTCACCGACGTGCCGGCCGTGCTGGGCGCCTGGACCCGCGGCACGGTCGTGCGCTCCTGGTTGCTGGACCTGCTGGTGCTCGCCCTGGAGGAGGACCCCGAGCTCGCGGGGTTGCGCGGCTACGTGGAGGACTCCGGCGAGGGCCGCTGGACGGTGCAGGAGGCGATCACCCTCTCGGTGCCCACCCCGGTGATCTCCGCCGCCCTGTTCGCCCGGTTCGCGTCCCGCCAGGACGAGTCCCCGGCGATGAAGGCCGTCGCGGCGCTGCGCAGCCAGTTCGGCGGGCACGCGGTGCACCGGGCGGGGCCCACCTCCGGGTCCGGTGAGGTCTCCTGAGCTGCGATGCACGTCCGCACGCTCGCGGTCACCGACTTCCGCTCCTGGGAACAGGTCGAGCTCACCCTCGAACCCGGCGTCACGGTGTTCGTCGGCGCCAACGGCGAGGGCAAGACCAACCTCCTCGAGGCACTGGGCTACCTCACGACCCTGGGCTCGCACCGGGTGGCCACCGACGCGCCGCTGGTGCGCCAGGGCGCCGAGCGGGCCGTGGTCGGCGCCGCGGTGGTGCACGACGGGCGGGAGCTCACCGTCGAGCTGGAGATCACCCCGGGTCGGGCGAACCGGGCCCGGATCAACCGGGCACCCGTCCCGCGGCCCCGGGAGGTGCTCGGCATCCTGCGCAGCGTGCTGTTCGCCCCGGAGGACCTGGCACTGGTCCGCGGCGATCCCGGGGAGCGCCGGCGGTTCCTCGACGACCTGCTGGTGACCCGCGCCCCACGGCTGGCCGGCGTGCGGGCGGACTACGACAAGGTGCTGCGGCAGCGCTCGGCGCTGCTCAAGACCGCCGGGCACCGGGCCGGGGGCAGGCCTGCCGACGTGCGCACCCTGGACGTCTGGGACGGCCATCTCGCGCGCCACGGCTCCGAGCTGCTCGCCGCCCGGCTGAACCTGCTCGCAACGCTGGGTCCGCACGTGGTCCGCGGTTACGCGGGCGTCGCGCCGGACTCCCGGCCGGTCGAGCTGCGCTACCGGGCCAGCCTGGGCGAGGTGCCGCCGGGGCCGGCGGACGCCGGCCAGCTCGAGGCGGTGCTGCTCACCGAGCTCGCGCGGGTCAGGGCCCAGGAGCTCGAGCGCGGCCTGTGTCTGGTCGGGCCGCACCGGGACGATCTCGAGCTGCTGTTGGACGGCATCCCGGCGAAGGGGTACGCGAGCCACGGTGAGTCGTGGTCGTTCGCGGTGGCGCTGCGCCTGGGCAGCTATGATCTGCTGCGCGCGGAGGGAGCCGAGCCGGTGCTGCTGCTCGACGACGTCTTCGCCGAGCTGGATCGCCACCGCCGCACCCGGCTGGCCGAGGTGGCACTGGCCGCGGAGCAGGTGCTGGTCACCGCGGCCGTCGCCGAGGACGTGCCTGAGAGGCTCGCCGGGGTCCGCTTCGACGTCTCCGAAGGGCAGGTACACCGTGTCCGACAGAGCTCCGGTGGAACCGGCGCGGCCCGATGACTCCGGCCCGCCTGGGGACGGGCCTGTGGAAGCTGTGGACAACTCCGGTGGCGCTCGGGGTGCGGACCTGGCTCGGGCGGCACTGGAGTCGGCCCGTGCCACGGCGCGGGCGAACGGCCGGGGCACCGTGGGGCGGCGAGCGCCCGGTGCGGTCCGCCCGGTGCGCCGCCGCCGGGGCTGGTCCGGGCCCGGAACCGACGATCGGGACCCGCAGCCGCTGGGCCGGCTGGCGTCCCGGCTGGTCACCGACCGCGGCTGGGGTGAGCAGGTGGCCGGCGGGGCGGTGTTCGGGCGCTGGGCGCAGCTGGTGGGCGAGGAGATTGCCGAGCACGCCACACCGGTCGCGCTGCGCGACGGGGAGCTGACGGTGCAGGGCAGCTCCACCGCATGGGCGACGCAGCTGCGGCTGCTGCAGCGCCAGCTGCTGGGCCGGATCGCCGCCGGCGTCGGGCGCGGCGTGGTGACCCGGTTGCGGGTGCAGGGGCCGGCTACGCCATCCTGGAAGCACGGGTCCCGTGCCGTCCGCGGCCGCGGCCCACGCGACACCTACGGTTGACGCCCAGTCGCCCATGCGCCCAGTCGCCCGCCAGGAGCGACGGACGCACCTGGCGGGCGTGGCCACCCGTCCGGTACCGCAGTCGTGGTTCAGCGACCGAATCAGGGGTGTCCTTGGCCCCGTTCCGTCCGCCGGTACCGGTAGAATCAGTAGGAGTCCCCGGGATCGGAGATCGGTGACGGCTTCCTGCAGATGTCGCTGAGACGCCGGCAGCCGACCGGGACGCTCACCCGACCGCTCGTGCTGGGTCCGCGGTCGGGACGCTCGCACCCGAGGAGAGCCCGCCGCCCGTGGCTGCCAAGAAGAACGACTACAGCGCGTCCTCCATCACCGTGCTCGAGGGCCTCGAGGCGGTCCGCAAGCGGCCCGGGATGTACATCGGCTCCACCGGAGAGCGTGGCCTGCACCACCTCGTCCAGGAGGTCGTGGACAACTCCGTCGACGAGGCGATGGAGGGCCACGCGACGAGGGTCGAGGTCACCTTGCTCGCCGACGGCGGCGTGCGGGTCCGCGACGACGGCCGTGGAATCCCGGTCGACATGCATCCGGTGGAGAAGCGCCCGGCCGTCGAGCTGGTGCTTACGACGCTGCACTCCGGGGGCAAGTTCGACGGTAAGTCCTACGCGGTCTCCGGTGGCCTGCACGGCGTCGGCGTGTCCGTGGTCAACGCGCTGGCGAGCGCGCTGGAGATGGAGATCCACCGCGACGGGTTCGTCTGGCGGCAGCGCTACGAGCACTCGGTTCCCGTGCACCCGCTGCGCAAGGGCGAGGCCACGCGGCGCACCGGTACCACGACGACCTACTGGGCCGACGAGGCGATCTTCGAGACCATCACGTACAACGCCGAGACGATCGCCCGGCGGCTGCAGGAGATGGCCTTCCTCAACAAGGGCCTGACGATCGTGCTGCGCGACGAGCGGGTCAGCGAGGACGACGAAGCCGAGGACGCCGAGGGCCGCACCGCCCAGATCCGGGAGCGGACCTTCCACTACCCCGGCGGGCTCGAGGACTTCGTCAAGCACCTCAACAACTCCAAGGACCCCATCCACCGCAAGGTGATCGGGTTCGAGTCCAAGGGTGACGGCCTCGAGGTCGAGATCGCGATGCAGTGGAACGGGGGGTACACCGAGTCGGTGTACACCTTCGCCAACACCATCAACACCCACGAGGGCGGTACCCACGAGGAGGGCTTCCGCTCCGCGCTGACCAGCGTGGTTAACCGCTACGCGCGGGACAAGAAGCTGCTCAAGGAGAAGGACGCCGCGCTGACCGGTGACGACGTGCGGGAGGGTCTCGCCGCGATCGTGTCCATCAAGCTGGCCGAGCCGCAGTTCGAGGGGCAGACCAAGACGAAGCTGGGCAACACCGAGGCGAAGTCGTTCGTGCAGCGGGCCTGCAACGAGTGGCTGGCCGACTGGCTGGAGCGCCACCCTTCCGAGGCGAAGGTCATCGTCAACAAGGCGGTGTCCTCGTCGCAAGCGCGGCTGGCCGCGCGGCGGGCCCGGGAGCTGGTGCGCCGCAAGTCCGCGGGCGACCTCGGCGGGCTGCCGGGCAAGCTCTCGGACTGCCGATCCACCGACCCGGCCCGCAGCGAGGTGTTCGTCGTCGAGGGTGACTCGGCTGGTGGCTCGGCCAAGTCCGGCCGGGACTCGCTGTACCAGGCGATCCTGCCGATCCGCGGCAAGATCATCAATGTGGAGAAGGCGCGCCTGGACCGGGTGCTGAAGAACACCGAGGTGCAGGCGATCATCACCGCGCTCGGCACCGGCATCCACGACGAGTTCGACGTCAGCAAGCTGCGCTACCACAAGGTGGTGCTGATGGCGGACGCCGATGTGGACGGCCAGCACATCCGCACGCTGCTGCTCACGCTGCTGTTCCGCTTCATGCGCCCGCTGGTCGAGCACGGGCACGTCTACCTCGCGCAGCCCCCGCTCTACAAGATCAAGTGGCCGCGGGGCGACGCTGAGTACGCCTACTCCGACCGCGAGCGCGACGGGCTGATCGAGACCGGCCGGGCGGCGGGACGCAAGCTGCCCAAGGAAGATGCGATCCAGCGCTACAAGGGCCTTGGTGAGATGAGCGCCAAGGAGCTGTGGGAGACCACGATGGACCCGACGAACCGGGTGCTGCTGCGGGTCACCCTCGATGACGCCGCCACCGCCGATGAGCTGTTCAGCGTGCTGATGGGTGAGGACGTCGAGTCCCGCCGGTCCTTCATCACCCGCAACGCCAAGGACGTGCGCTTCCTGGACGTGTGACTCCGGG
>DASQWR010000084.1:0-13154 GCA_035640155.1 Pseudonocardiaceae bacterium | reverse complement strand
GTCTCGTAGCGCTCCTCGAGCCGCGACGGATCCGGCTTCGCCGCGATCGCCCGTGGCACCTGGATCCGCAGGCCCCGCATCTCCTGCAGGCCGTGCCGCAGCATCGGACCGTCGATCGCCACCTCCGGCTGGGTGACCGTGTGGGTGCCGAACTCGGTGCGGTCCTCAACGAACCGCAGCGCGGCCTCCCGTATCGCCATCTCGTCGATCGCCGCCACCGCCGCCTCCCGTCTTTCCGGCTCAGGTGGAGGTGGTTTGCTGCAGCACTCCAGCGACCGGCTTGAGGCGGGGGTCGCCCTCGTCGGCGTGGTAGTCGACCGCCTCGGTCTCGTCGGTGCCGTTGAACACGCCCATCCGGCGCAGCACCAGCGTCACCAGCGTCGCTACCACGAGGTTCCCGACCAGGGCCACGAAGCCGACGTAGATCTGCAGCGCGGAGTCCCCGAACGGGGCCCAGCCCAGCAGCGACAGGTCGGCGAGCGGCAGTGCCGAGCCGCCGAAGTGCTCCCGGTCCGCGGCCGGGTTGGGAATGCCGTAGAGCATTACGAAGCCCCACGCCATGCCCGCCACCCAGCCCGCGACCAGGCCCCAGATGTGGAACCAGCGGGTGTAGAGCGCGATGGCCACCATCGGCAGCGTCTGCAGGATGATCACGCCGCCGATCAGCTGCAGGTCGATGGAGAACTGCGGGTCGACCCCGACGATGAACAGCACCGCGCCGAGCTTCACCACCAGCGACGCGAGCTTGGCCTGCTGCGCCTCCTGCCTCGGGGTGGCATCACGGCGCAGGTACTCCTTGTAAATGTTGCGGGTCCACAGGTTCGCCGCCGCGATCGACATTATCGCCGCCGGGACCAGAGCGCCGATCCCGATCGCGGCGAACGCGACCCCGGCGAACCAGGACGGGAACTGGGCGTCGAAGAGCACCGGGATGATCGTGTTGGAGTCCGGCCGCCCGGTCGCGTTGTTGACGATCGGCGACAGGCCGGCCGCGATCGCCGCGAAGCCCAGCAGCGCCAGCAGCCCCAGCAGCAGCGAGTACGCCGGCAGCGCCACCATATTCCGCTTGATCACGTTGCGCCCCCGCGCGGCGAGGACGCCGGTCAGCGAGTGCGGGTAGAGGAACAGTGCCAGCGCCGAGCCCAGCGCCAGGGTCGCGTACTGCAGCTGGTTGTTCCGCCCGAGCACCAGCCCGTCGGTCGTCTTCTCGGTGGCGGCGAACTTCGCCTCGGCGGCGTCGAAGATCGAACCCCACCCACCGAGCTTCGCCGGCAGGTAGACCACCGCCACCAGGATCACGAGGTAGATCAACAGGTCCTTGACGAACGCGATCAGTGCCGGGGCGCGCAGGCCGGACCGGTAGGTGTAGACGGCGAGGATCAGGAACGCCACGAACAGCGGGGCGTGCCCGAGCAGCCCGGTGCCGTTGAGACCCATCGTGCGCAGCACCGCCTCCAGCCCCACGAGCTGCAGCGCGATGTAGGGCATCGTCGCGACGATGCCGGTGATCGCCACCAGCAGCGCGAGCGTCGAAGACCCGTAGCGGCCGCGGACGAAGTCAGCGGGAGTGACGTAGCCGTGGGTCCGCGACACCGACCACAGACGCAGCAGCGGCAGGAAGACGATCGGGTACAGGATGACGGTGTAGGGCAGCGCGAAGAAGCCCATCGCGCCGGCCCCGAACACCAGCGCGGGCACCGCCACGAAGGTGTAGGCCGTGTACAGGTCCCCGCCGACGAGGAACCAGGTGATCCACGAGCCGAACTTGCGGCCGCCGAGCCCCCACTCGTCCAGATGGGCCAGCGTGGAGCCGGCCTTCCAGCGGGCGGCCATGAAGCCCAGCACCGTCACCAGGCCGAACAGCAGCGTGAAGACGACCAGCTCGGTCCACTGCGCGCTCACAGCCGACCGTCCTGCGGGGTGTCCCGGTCGGCGTCCCGGTCGGCGCCCCGGTCGACGGGACCGGTGATGTGCTTGGTCTTGGCGTAGACGATCGCCACGCAGATCACGCCGATCGGCACCCACAGGAACTGGTACCAGTAGAAGAACGGGAACCCGAACACCCGCGGCTCGTCGCTGTTGTACACCGGGGTGATCAGCATCACGAGCGGTACGAGCAGCAGCAGGTTCCAGTTGGACCAGCGCAGCGCTGGGTGGGCCGGCGAGCGGGAGTCACTGGCGGATGGCGAACCGGACGGCATCGGCGCGGTCCTCTCCCTGCGGTTCCGACCGGCGGATGGGCCGGTGACGACGAGTGGGCGTGCCCGGATGCTAGAGCGCGACGCCCGAAACGTCACGCGATCGAGGACGATCTGTCCGCCTCGCGCGCACTGGCCCCCCATCGGTCTGCCATCATGTGCTATCAGCTGCTATCATCACGTGGATGAAGAAGATGCTGCCCGTCCGGTTCGAGGAAACCGAGATCGAGGAGATCCGGGCTCAGGCGGCTGCCGAGGGCCGTAGCCTGCAAGACTACGTGCATGACGTCCTCATGCTCGCCGTCGCAGCTCGGACGCAACGGCGCCGTGAGGCGCTCGACCACGTGCTGAGGGTGAGTGAAGGCCTGAACAGGCGGCTCGCTCAGTGATCGACCACCTCACGATCGAAGACCTGGTGGAGGTAGCCCGGAGGGTCGTCGGCGGCGAGGTGCTTGTCCGTGACGCCGGCCTCCTCGCATCAGCCGTGGTTCGCCCGCAGTCCTTGGTGTTCGGGCAGGACGCCTACCCAGGCGTTTGGGAGAAGGCGGCGGCGTTGATGGAATCGCTTGGCCGCAATCATGCGCTGGTTGACGGGAACAAGCGGCTGGCGTGGACCGCGACGTGGTTGTTCCTCGGGATCAATGGTCACCCGCTCGGCGAGCCGCTGGACGAGGATGCAGCCGAACAGTTCGTGATCGAGGTCGTTACCGGTAAACTGGAACTCAGCCAAATCGCGTTGGGGCTGGTCGGGTTCGCGGCGTGAGACCTGCCAGCCAGCGCTCGAAGGGAAGTGCTGTCAGGACGCCTCGCTGACCGAGGACATGTGGAAGTCGGGCACCCGCACCGGTGGCATCGCGGTGCGGCTGAACCAGTCCTTCCACTCGCGGCACAGCGTCCGCCCGGTCGCGCCCACCTCCGTCATGCGGCGGACCAGGCCGATCGGGCTCTCGTTGAACCGGAAGTTGTTCACCTGCCCGACCACCTCGCCGCCCTCGACGAGGTAGACGCCGTCCCGGGTCAGCCCGGTCAGCAGCAGCGATGCCGGATCGACCTCGCGGATGTACCACAGGCAGGTCAGCAGCAGCCCACGCTCGGTGCGGGCCACCATCTCGTCGGTCGACACGGCGTCGCCGCCGCCGTCCAGCAGCAGGTTGCCCGGTGGCGAGGCGAAGCTCCCGCCCAGCTCACGCGCGGCGGCCCGCGGGTAGGCCAGAGCGTTGACGACTCCGTTCCGCAGCCACTCCACCCGGCCGAGCGGGGCGCCGTTGTCGAAGACGCTGATGCCATCACCGGAGGACGTTGTGGTCAAGAACGGCTCGGTGGCGAGCCCGGGAGCCCCGGGGTCACTGGCCAGGGTGAGCGGCAGGTCGGTGAGCCGCTCCCCGAGCCGGGTGCCCCCGCCGGAGGAGAACGCCGAGTGTCCCTCGTGCGCCGGACGGCCCTCCATCGACCACGCCAGATTGATCATCAAATCTGCCACCGCCGACGGGGGCAGGATCGTCTCGTAGCGTCCCGGGGGCAGCTCGACCTGCCGCGCGGACCACTCCAGGCGACGCCGCAGCTCCGCGGTGAGCGCTCCGAGGTCGACATCAGCGAAGTCGGCGGTGTAGGCCCCGACCCACGCGGAGCGGGTCAGGTCCTCGGCCGCCTTGCCGTTGAGCTCGACGGTGCCGGTGGGCTGCACCCAGCGCCGCCGCAACCCGGTCGACGAGGCCAGCCACGTCGTCTCCAGCCGGTGCTCGGCGAACCCGTAGAGCAGCTGACCCCGGAACGCCTCGGCCAGCTCGCCGGCGAGGCGGGCGAACACGGCGACGGACGTCGCGGATGCAGGCTCTGCGAAGTCGGCAGCGTCGCCACCGGCGTCCCCGGGTTCGATCAGCGGGGCGACGTCGCGAGCGGGGCCGGACTGGCGGGCGGCGTCCTCGCTCGCGGCGACGACCGAGCGGACCTCGTCGGCGCCGGTACCGGTGCCGCCCACGATGCCGGCCGCGACCCCACCGGCTCCTTCCACCACCGAGATCACCGAGAACCGCCGTGACGTGGTGTGCCCGTTGGTGGTCATCGTGCTGTTCGCCCAGCGCAGGTTGGCCTCGCTGGTGTGGGTGAGCAGGACCAGGCAATCGTCGGCCTGGGACGCAGCGAGTGCGGTGTCCGTGAGCTCCTCGGGCCCGATCATGATGCCGCCTCCGCGGGAAGAAGTACGTCGGCGGTCACAGGCCGGCCTCCTCGCGGGTGTTGAGCACGTTGACGCCCCGGAACAGCGCGGGTGGGCACCCGTGACTGACCGCAGCCACCTGGCCCGGCTGGGCCTTGCCGCAGTTCATCGCGCCGGCGAGCAGCCAGGACGAGCGCCCGCCCACGGCTTCCATCGCGCGCCAGAAGTCGGTGGTGGTGGCCTGGTAGGCGACGTCTCGGAGCTGACCGGCGAGGCGCCCGCCCTCGATGCGGTAGAACCGCTGGCCGGTGAACTGGAAGTTGTAGCGCTGCATGTCGATGGACCAGGACCGGTCGCCGACCACGTAGATGCCGCGATCGACCCCGGAGATGAGCTCCTCGACGGTCCGGTCGGTGGTCGGGTCGGGCTGCAGCGAGACGTTGGCCATCCGCTGGATCGGCACGTGGTGCGGGGAGTCGGCGAACGCGCAGCCCGCCGAGCGCGACAGCCCGAGCCGGTGAGCGAAGACCCGGTCGGTCTGGTAGCCGACCAGCGTCCCGTCCCGGATGAGGTCCCAGCTCGACGTCGCGACACCGTCATCGTCGTAGCCGATGGTGGCCAGGCCGTGCTCCACGGTGCGGTCGCCCGTCACGTGCAGGACCGGGGAGCCGTAACGCAGGCTGCCCAGCTGGTCGGGAGTGGCGAACGAGGAGCCGGCGTAGGCAGCCTCGTAACCGATCGCGCGGTCGTACTCGGTGGCGTGGCCGATCGACTCGTGAATGGTGAGCCACAGGTTGGTCGGGTCGATCACCAGATCGGTCGGCCCCGGCGCCACGCTGGGCGCCTTGGCCTTCTCCGCGAGCCACTCCGGCAGCTGCGCAAGCTCGCCGTCCCAGTCCCAGCCCGTCCCGGTGAGGTACTCCCACCCCCGGGCAGTGGGCGGGGCGACCGTGCGCATGGACTCGAACGACCCGCCGGCGCGGTCGACGGCGATCACGGTGACCGCGGGACGCGTGCGTACCCGCTGCTGGATGGTCGAGGTGCCTGCGGAGTCGGCGTAGAACTTGGTCTCCCGCTCCGCCAGAAACAGCACATCGGTGTGCTCGACGCCGTCGGCGGCCAGCAGCCGCGCCGACCATTCTCCGAGCAGCGCCACCCTGTCCGCGGTCGGCACGGTCAGCGGGTCGATCTGGTGGGCACCGACCCACACGGCGTCGGCGTGCACCGGCTCGGCGGCGAGCTCCACCCGCTCGCCGTTCAGCGGGCGCAGCGCGATGCCCACCTGCACCGCCCGCTCCGCGGTGCGCGCTGCGGCCTCGGGCGTCAGCTCGACGTGTGACGCGAAGCCCCAGGTGCCCTCGACGATCACCCGCACCGCGAGCCCGACGGTCTCGGAGTCCCGCGCGGTGGCCACCGTCCCGTCACGCAGCCGCAGCACCTGGCCGGTGATCCGCTCGACGCGGACGTCGGCGTGCTCCACCCCGAGCGCGCAGGCCCGCTCCAGCGCGGCATCGGCGATCGCGCGCAGCGGGAGGGCGAGGAATGCCTCGTCGATCCGTCCGTCTGGTGCAGTGCTCACGACCGCCGACCCTATCCAGCCGGAGGGACCGGCCGCTCAGCCGTGCGTCCACCGGCCGGTCGCCGGGTCCACCGTGACCGCGCTGCCGGCACGGGCCGGCGCGTCGTCGCCCCACCCGCCGTCATCCCACTCGCAGTCCTCGCCGTAGCGGGCATCGGCGCTCTGGTAGGAGCCCTCGCCGTCGACGCGGCCGCGCTCGACCACGGTCCACTCACCGTCGCCGGCGTACTCGGCCACGGTCACCTCACCCGCGGCGGTGATCTCGGTGGCCACGTCGGCGCTCCCGTCGCCGTCGATGTCGGTGAAGATCGTGGCGTCGCCACCGTCGCCCACCACCACGACGCTGTCCTTCACGCCGTCGCCGTTGGTGTCGTGGGTCGTAGGGCCCGCGGCAACCTCGCCGTCCGGGGTGTCGACGCTGATCTGCTCGGTGCTCCCACCCCCGGTGCCGGTGCTGCTGGCGTCCCCGGTGGGCGGCTCGACGCCGACCCAGTCACCGGTGTCGGCGTCGTACTCGGCCTGACCGGTCACCTCGCCCGTCGCGTCGAGTTGGGCCATCAGGTCGGCCCGGCGGTCGCCGTCGGTGTCGGAGAAGGCCAGCGCGCTGCCGTCGTCGCGCTGCACCACCGCGGTTTCGTCGACCCCGTCGGAGTCGACGTCGACGACGGCCTCGGCGTTGTACTCCTCGTCCCCGACGAACACGGTGATGTCGGTGCCGGCCCTGTCCTCGACGTACACGGTTCACCCTTCGGATCGACGGCACTGGTTCGTTTGCCTGTAAGACGCCCACTGGGGCGCGGCGGTTCCAGCAGAACCGCGAAGTCACCCCGGACGGTCCCGCAGGACACCGATGTGACGGAGCAGGGCCGCGACCTCTCCCTGCCCGGCACGGACCTCCGCGAGCCGGGAGCGCACGGAGTCCAGGGCGCTGCTCCGCTCGGCGGCGTCCATCCGTATCGAGCGGTCCACCTCGCGCAGCTCGTCCTCGATCGCGGCGAGGCGGCGGCTCAGGGCGTCGTCCAGCGCCAGCGACAGCTGCTGCTCGGCGTCGATCATCTGCTCGGCGACGGCCTGGTCCAGCACCGAGCGGGCGTCGGCCAGCACGTCGACGAGCCACTGCTTGAGGTGCTGCTTGTCCATCGCGTGCCGGCGGGTCCGGGCCATCCACCACCCAGCGCCCAGCCCGAGCACGATCGAGACCGGCAGCACCACCGCACCCGCAGCGGCACCCAGTCCCGCCAGCGGCAGCGCGGCCAGCCGACCGACACCGAGCCCGCCGGAGAACCCCATCGCGACGAGCAGCTTGGTCTCGGCGGTGTCCGGGCGCGCGTCGGGGGGCCACGGCACCACCAGGAGAGGGGGACGCCGGGCCAGCCGGGCCCGGATGGCGGCGAGCTCGTCGCGGGTGAACAGGTCCGCGAGCGCCAGGTCGGCGACCCAGGCCACCCGCTGCGCCAGCCCGGCGCTGACGTGCACCGCGATCGCCTGCAAGGCGGCGTCGACGTGGTAGGGCAGCTGCTCGAGCTGCCCGGGTCCGGCGGCGTCCGTCCCGGCGCGCAGCTGCACCTGAGCCGTGCGTACCCGACCGGCCACGTCGTGGGCGGACTCCACCCGAGCCCGCTGGATCTCCCCGCGCAGCCGCAGCTGCCAGCCACGGGTGGACGTGCGGCGCGCGGTGGCGAGCTCGTCGCGCCGCGCGCGCAACGCGGCCGCGCAGACCTGCGCCGACCCGATGCTCCCCAGCGCACGGTGCTCCGCCTGCAGTCGCACCGCCAGCCCGTCCAGCGCGGTCGCGAGGGCGCGCAGCACGTTCGCCTCACCGAGCATCGCCGCCCGGCCGGTGACCTGGTGCTGCAGCGCGGTCTGCAACGCGGCGATGCCGGAGCGCTCCCGCAGCAGCGCGGCCACCTCGACGCCAGGGGCGCCGGCCGCCAGCTCGGACAGCCGGGCGGAGACCGGGTGGAACTCGGCAGCGGCGAAGCGGGGGGCATGGCGCACCAGCGCGTCGCGGTTCGCCTCGAGGATCTGGCGCCACCCGCGGTGCAGATCGATCTTGGTGAGCGCGAAGAGCGCCGTCTCCACCCGGTCGCCGAGCCGGGTGAGGAAATCCAGCTCGCCGCGAGTGATCGGGGCTGCGGCGTCGAGCACGAAGAGCAGCGCGGTGGCCCCGGCAGCAGCTTCGGAGGCGAGCGCCCCGTGCACCTCGTCGAGGCCGCCGACGCCCGGGGTGTCGACCAGGGTGAGCCGCTCGAGCAACGGCACCGGTCCGGCGATCTCCAGGTGGCACGGCGGGACCTGCCCCTCGGGGAGCTCCGCGGTGGCCGACGCCCAGCGCACCAGCTCGTCCATCAGCACCGGGACGGGCGGGGCGGGGCAGGGGTAGCAGGCCCGGGCCGTCCATGCCGGTCCGTGCCGCAGCACCAGGTAGGTCGCGGTGGCCACGTCGGCGTGCACGGGGGACAGTCCCGGCGTCGCGAGCAGGGCGTTGACCAGCGAGCTCTTGCCCCGGTTCGTCTCACCCACCACCACCACGGTGGGGGTGGCCGGCCGCGCGGTGCGGACCTGCTCCACCCAGGCAGCCCCCTCGGGGTCGGCCTGGGCGAGCAACGCGGTGAGCCGCTCCCGGGTCTGCCGGGCGAGCTGCGGCAGAGCCACCTGAGACGGGGTCAGCCGAGGTAGGGACACGGTGCTCTGCCTAGCCCTCGCGTAGTGACTGCCAGATCAGGAAGTACGCCCGGTGCACGACGTGGGCGACGCGGGCCTGCGCCGGGGTGGCGCCGAAGGCGGAGAAGGAGCGCCACCATCCGGCGCGCTCCAGGGCGTAGGCGGCGAGCTCGGCGCGGCCGTGGCCGATCATGCCGAGCTGCTCGGCCGCTGCGTACGAGCCGCCCACCCGCAGCACCTCGTCGACCAGGTCCTCCGGCATCGCGACCGTGCCCGAGGTCACCAGCGTCAACGCCTCCAGCAGGCGCAGTTGGTGGGCCTCCGGGCGCTGCAGCAGCACCTCCACGGCGTCGTGCATCCGCTGCTGTTCCCCCGGGTCGCCACCCGCTTGCGCGAGCGCGGTCACCGAGGCGAGCGCGGCGGCGGCCTTGATGCCGTCCGCGCGGGCCCGGAACACCGCGTCGAGCCGGCCGCGGACCCTGTCCAGTCCGGACGCGTCGAGCAGCGTGCGACCCAACGCACCCGCGGTGATCCCCGGGTCGGCGTCGACCGCGGCCAGCGCGCAGCCGACGCCGTAGAGGTCGAGGCGCTCCAGCAACCGGCATCGGATGCCCTCGGGTACGGGTGCGTCGAGGGTGGTGAAGAGGTCGGCCGACAGCAGCATCGCGTCCCGGACGGTCTTGTCAGTGCCGGCGAGCGCTTTGAGCGCGTCGGCATCGGTGGCGGTGAAGCCGCCCGTCTCGGCCGTCTCGGCGAGCAACCCGATGACGGGCAGCACGTCGGCCACCCGCGGCTTGAGGGTGTCGGCCTGCCGGGCGGCCAGGACGCTCGCCGCCTTCCACACGTCCCCCTCGGCCCCCTCGACCGACTCCGGCGCGATCGTGTCGGCCTTGTTGAGCACCGCGATGGCGTTGACCGGGCCAGGGTCGCGGGAGGCTGTGGCGGAGGTGAACGCGGTGAGCACCTGCGCGTCGTCCGCCCGCACCACCTGGGCCACCACGTAGAGCACCGCCTCGGCACCGGCGATCGCAGCGGCGGAGATGTCGTCGAGCTCGCCCCCGGCGGCGCCCAGCAGCGACTCGGTACGGGCGGCGGACGCCGCGTCCAGCGAACCGAGGCCGGGCGTGTCGATGACGGTGAGGTCGCGCAGCACCGCACTGGTCAGGTACGCCTCGAGGTGCGAGACGGTGCCGCGCTCCACCCCCAGTGTGGCGGGGATCGTGCCGCCCGGGTCGAAGGGCAGCGCCTGGCGCGTTCCATTGCGGAACACCACCTCGACCCGGTCGACGGTGCCGTAGCAGAACCGGGTGACCAGCCGGGTGCACTCCCCCACGTCGGTGGGCGCGACCCGCCGTCCGATCAGCGCGTTGACCAGCGTCGACTTGCCCGACGAGATCCGGCCGACGACGGCGACCTGCAGCGGCGACGCGAGCCTGCGGAGCACGTCGCGCAGCCCCGCGGCGGTGCGCTCGCCCACCTGGGACCCGAGCCACTGGCACAGCACCGCGACCGCGGCCGACAGCGGGCCCGGCCAGGACCGCTCGACTCCGCGCGCCGTGTCGATCCCGCTCACCCGCCCTCCCTCTTCCCGCCGGGTGGATCGTGTCATGCCCCCGCAGCGGCGTTAGCCTTGACGTGCGACGCTGCACCCACCAGAGTTTTTCCCAGTGCGTTCAGAAGGAGTGGTCGCCGTGAACGACGGGGTCGGCGTGAACGTCACCGTGCTCCTGATCGGCCTCGTGATCACGCTGATCGTGGGACAGATCCTCATCCGCGCCGGCCAGGACATCCTGCAGGAGGTCTTCACCAACCGGGACACCGCGCGCTCGGTGAGCCGCCTGCTCGCGGTGCTGTTCCACCTGGTGGCGCTCGGAATCCTGTTGTTGATCTCCACGGCCGACGTCCCCACCGAGGGTGTGTTCGAGACCGTGGCCCTCAAGATCGGCGTGGTGCTGCTGGTGCTCGGTGCCGCGTACGGCGGCACCATGCTCGTCCTGGCCCGGATCCGTTCCAAGCGCCAGGAGCAGGCCCTGGCCGACGAGATGAGCGCGCAGTTCGAAGTCAGCCGCCAGCAGCAGGGGCAGTACCCGTCGCGCAAGTACGACCCGAACCAGTACGACCAGCACATGGACACACCACGCGACCAAACCCCGCGGGACCGACCGGTGATCGAGGCCGGGCCACAGCAGTGAGCGCCACGCCAGGCAGCGCGCAGTCACTCCCCTGACCCGCGCTCCCCGCTCGGATAAATCCGGTGCGCCGGGCGCCCGGGACGCGGCAGGCTACGATCTGTGATAACAGCCAGCGGTCTCACGAAGTACTACGGGCGCACGGTGGCGGTGAACGACCTGTCGTTCACCGTGACGTCCGGGCGGGTGACCGGGTTCCTCGGGCCGAACGGCGCCGGGAAGTCGACCACGATGCGGATGATCCTCGGTCTGGACCGGCCCACGGCGGGGGACGTCCGCATTGACGGCAAGCGCTACCCCGAGCTGCGCAGGCCGCTGCGCACCGTCGGCGCGCTGCTCGACGCTCGGTGGGTGCATCCCAACCGCACAGCGCGGGCACACCTGCGCTGGCTCGCCCGCTCGAACAGCATCAGCCGCAAGCGGGTCGACGAGGTGCTCGGTCTCGTCGGTCTCTCCGACGTTGCGGACAAGCGTGTCGGCGGCTTCTCACTCGGCATGTCGCAGCGGCTCGGGATCGCTGCGGCGCTGCTCGGCGACCCACAGGTGCTGCTGTTCGACGAGCCGGTCAACGGGCTTGACCCTGAGGGCATCGCCTGGGTCCGCACGCTCATGCAGTCGCTGGCTACGCAGGGCCGCACGGTGTTCGTCTCCAGTCACCTGCTCTCCGAGATGGCCGTCACCGCCACCGAGCTGGTGGTCATCGGCCGGGGGCGGCTGATCACCCAGTGCAGTACCGCCGAGTTCGTCGAGCGTGCGAGCGGAGCCGCGGTCCGGGTCCGCACTCCCGATGCCGAGCGGTTGTGCACCGTACTCACCGGGCTGGGCAAGCAGGTCACCGACGTCGACCGTGCGCTGCTGGTGCATGGTGTGACCACCGACGAGATCGGGGAGCTCGCCGCCGCGCACGGCGTCGTGCTGCACGAGCTGACGCCGCAGCGCAGCTCGCTCGAGCAGGCGTTCATGCAGATCACCGGGCAGGACGTCGAGTTCCAGGCCGGTCCCGCCCCCAGCCCGGCACTGGCCGGCGCCCTGGAAGGAGGGCAGCAACCGTGACGCTGCTCGCCGTCGAACGCATCAAGCTGTTCTCCACCCGCTCGCCGTGGTGGTGCATCGCGCTCGTGGTGGCCTTCGGGGTGGGATTCGCCACGTTGGCCGCGGCCTTCACCAACGAGCAGTTCCCGCTCAGCCCGCAGAGCACCCAGGGTGGCGCCACCTTCGGCCAGTATGTGATCATGGTGATGGCCGCGCTCGCCGTGACCACGGAATACCGGTTCGGCACGATCCGCGCGACCTTCGCCGCGGTGCCATCGCGCACCGCCGTCCTGCTGTCCAAGACAACGGTGGCGGCGCTGCTCGCGGGCCTGGTCGGGCTGGTCTCCGCGTTCACCTCCTGGGGTGTTGCGACCCTGATCGCGTCCGGCACCGACATCGCGATCGACACTGCGCAGGAGTGGCGCGGAGTGGCCGGAGTGGCACTGGTCTTCACGGTCTCAGCGGTGCTGGCGGTAGCCGTCGGCATCCTGGTCCGCCAGACCGCGGGGGCGGTCGCGCTGCTGCTGGTGTGGGCACTGGTGGTGGAGAACGTGCTGGCAGTCCTGCCCCGGATCGGCGACGACATCGGCCCGTGGCTGCCGTTCTTCAATGCCGGAAACTTCCTCACCGCGGGGGACGACGTGGCGAGCGGCGCCGCCTTCGGGTTCACCGTCGACTATCCCTTCGGACCGTGGGGAAGCCTCGGGTACTTCCTGGCCATCGCGCTCGGGCTGCTCGCGGTGTCACTCGTCGTCGCCCACCAGCGAGACGCATAGACGGGGCCGGTGCCGGGCAGGGGGCGCGCACCGGACCGGGGAGAGCGGGAACTCGAGCCGCGCCGAGGGGGCGGCTCGAGTTCCCGCCGTACCCCCGTGAGGGACGGGGGGCTGCACCGGAAGTCCTCGGTTCTGTCGGTGCCGGTGGCTACTGTGTTCGCACTTCGACGGCACCCCGCTGCGTGGACACCTTGAGGACAGCGGCGATGTCAGCACCGGATAGGCCGTTCGCTTTGAGACAGCGTGCAACAGATCGCTGCGCAGCGGCAGCGTCACGCTGAGCCTTCTCCGCTTCGCGGACAGCTTGCCGGGCGGTCTCGGTTTCGTTCGCAAGCTCCCCGTCCAGTTCAGGTGTAATCCCCTCGCCCCACTTGAAGTCGCCGCCCGGCCGGTCAGGGGTCGAAGGGCAGCTCGAACAGTTCGGTGAGGACGTCGTCGCAGCGGCCGTGGCGGCGCCAGATCGCCCTCGACTCTGAGGGCAGCTCGGTGGGCAGGATCAGCCGGTCGTCGTTGGTCCGGTGCCGCATCGCGAGGGTCTGGTTCTCCCCGGCGATGGCCACC
>DASQWR010000083.1:0-19899 GCA_035640155.1 Pseudonocardiaceae bacterium | reverse complement strand
TGATCACGGCGACGCCGAGCAGGCAGATCAGGGCGCCGGTTACGTCATAGCGGTCGGGTTGGAACCCGTCCACCACGATTCCCCAGGTCAGCGATCCGGCGACGAAGATCCCGCCGTACGCGGCGAGGATGCGCCCGAAGTCCGCGTCGGGCTGCAGTGTGGCCACGAACCCGTACAGGCCCAGGGCGAGGACGCCGGCGCCGACCCAGAGCAGGCCGCGTTGCTCACGCACGCCTTGCCAGACCAGCCAGGCACCGCCGATCTCGGCCAGCGCGGCCACGATGAAACAAGACGATCGAGCGTGTAACGGTCACGTCGATGAACCTATGATCAGGGACGGCTCGCTCATGGGTCGGTGGCCTGGCGGGGGGTGTCGCCGCCGCGAAGGACAAGCGCCCCAGGTGGCGCGGCCGGCCGGGAAGGATGTGCGAGGCATGGCGGACACCCGGCAAGACCAGGCAACTCGTGGTGGTTCCGACGAGGCGGGCCGCCAGTTCGGTACGGTCTTCTTCGTATCGGTGGGCATCTCGGTGGCGTTCGTCGGCGTCGGCGTGCTGTTCACCGAGCCGTTCACCACCGCGCTGAGCTCGGTCGTCGACGGCATCGTCGCCGGGCTCGGCTGGCTGTACCTGCTGCTGACCACCCTGTTCCTCGCCTTCGTGCTGGTCCTCGCGTTCAGCCGCTACGGCAAGATCCGGCTCGGTGGGCCGGACGCGAAGCCGGAGTTCCGGCTGTTCCCGTGGTTCGCCATGCTGTTCCAGGCCGGCATGGGGATCGGCCTGCTGTTCTGGGGCGTGGCGGAGCCGGTGATGCACTACCGGAACCCTCCGCCGGGGCTCACCACCGCGAGCACTCCCGACGCGGCCAGCCTCGGGATGCAGTACTCCTTCTTCCACTGGACGCTGCATCCGTGGGCGATCTACGCCGTGGTCGGGCTCGCCGTCGCTTACTTCAGCTTCAACAAGGGCATGCCGAGCCTGCGGATCAGCGGTGTGCTGCGGCCGCTGCTCGGATCCAGGGTGGACGGTCCCATCGGCAAGGCGGTCGACGTGCTCGCGGTCATCGCGACATTGTTCGGCGTCGCGGTCTCGCTGGGGCTGGGCACGCTGCAGATCAACGCCGGGTTGGGCGAGGTGTTCGGGCTGCCCAGCGGAACCCTGCTGCAGCTAGTGATCATTTCACTGACGGCGGTGGCGTACCTGCTGTCGGCGTCGACCCCGATCGACAGGGGCATCAGCTACCTGAGCCAGTCGAGCATGGTGCTGGCCGTCGTCCTGCTCTTGTACGTCTTCGTCGCGGGCCCGACCCTGCTGCAGCTCAACTTCTTCACCCAGGAAATCGGCGGCTACCTCGCCAACCTCGTCCCGATGAGCCTGCGGACCAGCCCGATGGAATCCAGCCAGTGGCTGGGCGAGTGGACGATCTTCTTCTGGGCGACCTGGATCGCGTGGGCTCCCTACGTGGGCACGTTCATCGCCCGCATCTCCCGGGGCCGCACGATCCGGGAGTTCATCGTGGGCGTGCTCGCGGCCCCCAGCCTCTTCAGCATGATCTGGTTCTCGGTGCTCGGTTCCTCGGGCATCGAGCTGGACAACCGGCTGGGCGGTCAGATCAATGCGGCTGCCGAACAGGACGAGGCGCTCGCGATGTTCCGGTTCCTCGAGCAGTACCCGGGTTTCCTGATCACCGCGATCCTGGCACTGTTCCTGGTCTGGATCTTCTTCATCGCAGGCGCCGACGCGGGCACCGTGGTGCTCGGCAGCATGTCCGGTGCTGGCCTGAACCCACCCCGGACCAGCCGGCTCACCTGGGGCCTGATCATGGCGGCACTGGCCGCGATCCTGCTCATCGCAGGTGGGCTCGACGCGCTGCAGAACGGCGCCATCCTCGCCGCGACACCCTTCGCGGTGCTGATGGTCGCGATCTGCTGGTCGCTGTACCGGTCGCTGGTCCGGGACCAGGCGCTAGCTCGGCAGCGCGCTGGAGGCGGGACGAGCGAGGGATAGAAGGCGGTGCCGTCGTCGCCGCCCGTCCGCGAAGCGCCAGCTGTGAACCATTCGCCGCGCTGGCGGTCGCCTCATCGTGACGACGCGAGGTCGGCTCGGGCGCACTCGACACGTAGGCTAACCATATGGTAGGTTTATCGACCGATCGGTCGGTAAAGGAGGGGACATGAAGATCGATCTGGCGGACACCGGAGAACGCGAACCCAAGAGCCCGCACGCAGGGTCCGCGCCGTCCCGGCGGGTCGGGCGCCGGGCGCGGCGCTGGAAGGTCGCCGGAGCGCTGGCCCTGGTCGTGATGGTCGTCGGGCTCGCGCTGCGGGACACCTCACCGGTCGGCCACTTCGCCTCGGCGCAGGGGCGCGACCGGTTCATGGCCACCTACGAGCGGGCCATGCGCGCCCTGCCACCCCCGGACTCGACCCTCGACGTGCGCACTGACTACGGCGTGGTGCGGTTCTACCGCTTCGAGGGTGCCTCGCCCGAGCTCAGCCCGCTGGTACTGCTCCCAGGTCGGGCGTCGGCGTCCCCGGTCTGGGCCGACAATCTCCCGTCGCTGCGCAGTCTCCGCACCGTGTATACGGTCGATCTGCTGGGCGAGCCGGGCGCCTCGGTGCAGGACCGCCCGATCGAGAATGACGACGACCAGGCCCGGTGGCTGCACCAGGCGCTCGCCGGGCTGCCCGAGCCGAAGCTGAACCTGTTTGGGGTCTCCATCGGCGGCTGGACCGCGATGAACCTCGCCGCCCGGCAGCCGGACAAGATCGCCAGCGTCAGCGTGCTGGACCCAGCGGCGACGTTTGCGCCGATGTCGGTCGAGGCGGTGGTCCGCTCGATCCCGGCGTCGGTGTCCTGGTTCCCCAAGAGCTGGCGCGACAGCTTCAACAGCTGGACCGCGAACGGAGCCCCGGTGAAGCAGGTCCCGCTCGCCGACATGATCGAGGCCGGCATGCAGACCTACGCACTGAAACTGCCGTCGACGATCACCCCGTTCCCCGAGGAGACCCTGGCCGGCATCCGGGTGCCCGTACTGGTCATCATGGCCGGCCGGTCGGTCATGCACGACTCCGCGGCCGCCGCCGATCGCGCCCGGCGCACCCTGCGCCACGGCACGGTGATCGTCTACCCCGATGCGTCACACGCTATCAACGGCGAGTACCCGCAACAGATCGCGAACGACGTCGGCACCTTCCTCGCCCGGGCCAGTCGGTGAGCCCCGACGCCGCCGGGCGGGAGACCTTCACCGAGCGCGCTCGCCGCCAGCAGCTCGTGACGGTGACCATCGACCTGGTCGCCGAGGTCGGCTACGCACGGTCCTCGTTGCAACGCATCGCCGACGCCGCCGGAATCACCAAGGCCGCGGTCCTCTATCACTTCCCGTCGAAGAACGCCCTGATCCGGATGGCTTATGACCACGTCATGACCTCGATGACCGAGTACGTGGGGCGGCGGATCGAGGCCGCCCGGACCCCGGCCGACGCCGTCGACGCCTACGTATCCGCGCTGATCGGGTACCTGGCGCAGCACCCGGCACACATGCGGATGATCGTGGAGAGCCTCGACGACCACCGCACCGGGATTCGCGACCGCGCGGACCGCCCGGCCCGCTGGAAACCCCTCGCGGACCTGATCTCGGCGGCCCAGACCTCGGGACACCTCCAAACCGAGCTCGAGCCGAGAACCACCGCGATCATCCTCGGAGGAGCCATCGACGGGGTGATCGCCGAGTACCTCGACGACCCGACGTTCGATCTCCAGCAGGCGACGACCGCGCTGCTCGATCTCCTGCATCTCGGAACCCGGATCCGCTGAGATGGCAGCGGTGGACGTCGGAAGGGCGAGGAGCGTCGCGACCGCACGTGCAACCAGCACAGCTTCGGCCCGTGAGCAGGGCTCGCAGCCTGCGGCTATATCGGTTGGCTGGTTCGGCCGGTCCCTGGGTCGAGTTCGCCCTGCTCCGCCTTTCCCGCAGAAGCGCTCGGGCCTGGCTCGCCGACCACGGCATCGATCACCGCGCCGTGGTCCGTGACCTGGCGCCCCAACACTGGGCGGCCCTGCACACCCTCTACCGCTGCGGGCGGCCAGCCCACTGGCGGCGCTGACCAGGACGGCGAGCTGACTTGCCCCGATGTCCGACACCCCTCCAACCGCTCGGGGCTCCACGACGTCCAGGTCTAAATGGGGTAGCGTCCCGAACCTAGACGTGATCCACAGCCAATTTGAGACGTGTTTGCGTGTATCCGGTTGCAAGCCGGTGCCGGCAGTTGACGCCAACCGGGCAGGCGGGAGGTGAAAAGAGATGACCGAGGTGCCGCATCGACGGGAGGACTGGCCCGCGCTGCGGGTAGACGAGTGGGCAAAAACCCGCGACACGCTGCACATGTGGAGCCAGATCGTGGGGAAGATCCGCCTCGCCCAGGCGCCAATGATCAACCACTGGTGGCAGGTCACGCTCTACGTCTCTGCCCGCGGGTTGACGACCGCGGCGATCCCGCACGGTCAGCGCACCTTCGACATGGAGTTCGACTTCTGCGACCACCAACTGCGCATCCGCGACAGCAGCGGCGCGCAGCGAACCGTCGCACTGGCACCGAAGCCGGTGGCCCAGCTCTACCTGGAGACCACCGCGGCGTTGCGGGAGCTCGACCTCGACGTGCCGATCAGGACCACCCCCACCGAGGTCGAGCGCGCGATCCCGTTCGAGGACGATTATGAGCATGCCTCCTACGACTCCAACGCCGCGCACCTGTTCTGGCGCCAGCTGGTGCAGGCCCACCGGGTGCTCTGCCAGTTCCGCTCCCGGTTCATCGGCAAGGTCAGCCCGGTGCACTTCTTCTGGGGCAGCTTCGACATGGCGCTGACCCGCTTCTCCGGTCGCACCGCTCCCACCCACCCTGGTGGGGCACCCAACTGCCCGGACTGGGTGATGGTGGAGGGCTACTCGCACGAGCTGTCCAGCTGCGGCTTCTGGCCCGGCGGCGGTGAGGAGGGTGCCTTCTACGCCTACGCCTACCCCGAACCGGACGGCTTCGCCGACCACCCGGTACTCCCCGACGCTGCCTCCTACAGCCCGGCTGCCGGACAGTTCCAGCTGCCCTATGAGGCAGTCCGCACCGCAGCCGACCCCGACCGGACGCTGCTCGATTTCCTGCAAACCACCTATGAAGCCGCCGCCGAGCACGGACGCTGGGACCGAGCCGCGCTCGAGGACGACCCCGAGAGGCGAGCCGCGCCTCGATGAGCTGATGGATCAGTCACGACAGGTGAGCTCGGCTCGATCTGGGGCTGCCGCTACCAGACGTCGACCAACTTCGCGGAGGCCCTCGTCTTCGGCCGGATCGCCGGCCACACCGCCGCCGGCTGACCGTCAGAACCAGCTGGACACCCAGTCCTTGAACCGCTCCCACGCGCTCGCGGCGTCCTCGCCCGCCGACTCGGGCAGCTCCGGGGCGTCCGGCAGGTCCGGCAGGTCCGGTAGGTCGGGCGCCTCGAAGCTAGGCGGGCTGGGGAAGTCGGGGAAGCTCCCGCCACCGTCGTCGGCGCCGGGATCGTCGCCCACCGGGTCCTGCGCGGGTGGGTCATCGATGGCGGGATCCTCGGCTGCCGGGTCATCCGCGGGTTCCTCGGTCGCGGTGGGCGTCGGGCCGGGCTGGGCTACTACCGGCTCGTCGTCGCCGCCGGCGAGCGCCAGCGCGGCGATGATCGCGAGAAGGGCGACGCCGCCGATCACGATCGCCAGGTTCCGTCCCACGTGGGAACGCCGTGGCGGCTCGTCGTGGACCCCGCTCTCGACAGCACCACCAGCCGCAGCACCGGCGAGCAGCTCCGCGGCCTGCGCGGCGGTGGGCCGCCTCCTCGGGTCGGTCTCGGTCATGGCAAGCAGCGCGCGCCGCAGCCGGCCGGGCAGGTCGCCGGGCACCACCGGGGGGGTGGACAGCCGGGCGGCGGCAGACTCCCAGTCGTCGTTGGGGTACTCCACCCGCCCGGTGACCGCTTCCAGCAGGACCAGGCCCAGCGCGTACACATCCGCTGGGGGACCCACCCGGTCACCCTGCACCTGCTCCGGAGCCAGGTAGGACGCGGTGCCGATCGTGGTGCCGGCGGCCGTGAGGCCCGAGGCGCCGGCCAGCCGGGAGATGCCGAAGTCGGCCAGGCGCACCCGGCCGTCCCGGTTGAGCAGCACGTTGGACGGCTTCACATCGCGGTGCACCACGCCCTGCTCGTGGACGTACGCGAGCACGTCGGCGAGGTCGGTGCCGATCCGGGTGACCTCCTCGAGGGGCAGCCGCTGCTGGTCGAGCACCTCGCGCAGGGTCAGGCCGTCGACCAGTTCCATCACCAGGTAGGCGCGGTGGTCCTCGACGCCGAAGTCGTGCACGGCGACCAGGCCGGGGTGGCTGAGGTTGGCCAGGGTGTGCGCTTCCTCGTCGAAGCGCTGCTCGCCGTCCGGGTCGGTGCCGGGGCGGAAGATCTTCACCGCCACGAGGCGGTTCAGCCGCAGGTCGGTGGCGCGGTGCACGTCGGCCATCCCGCCCGCCCCGAGGAGCCCCTCCAGCCGGTACCGGCCACCGAGCACCGGCCCGTCCGGAGCACCGGATTCGCCGGGCGCGCCCATCCGGCGAGTCGGGGGTGACCCACCGGGGCCGGCTGGTCCACCGATGCGCCGGGTGGCGTCCGGTCCGCCCGGCCCACCGAGGCGGCGGGTCTCGTCCGGCCCGCCGCGCCCGCCGCCGGGTCCCTGAAACCGGCGAGTCTCATCCGGTCCGCCGCCGTGCTGCACGAGTCCTCCCGCAGTCTGCTGATTGGTCCGCGTCCGCTCAGACCCCGCGACGGTACCGCTGCGGCCTTGGGTGCCGCTCGGCCGCCAACCGTTGCGTCACGGACAATTCTTGTTAACCGGACGGGCTCGATGGGTTAACCTCACTGCCATGCGCTTTGGTTGACGTTCCGTCCCGCACGAGGCTCGCCCGCTCACCCGGCTGGTCGTCGGATGGGCGCTGCTCGCCGAGGTCGTTCCCCTCTACCCGCTGTACGCGCTGCTCTTCTCCGACACCGGCCTGTCCGGCGCCGAGATCACCGCGCTGTTCGCGATCTGGTCGACGGTGGGTATCCTTGCCGAGGTTCCCTCCGGGGCCGTGGCCGACCGCTTCTCCCGGCGCGGCGCGCTGGTCGCGGCGGGTGTGTTGCAGGCCGCCGGGTACCTGCTGTGGATCGTGTTGCCCGGCTTCCCCGCGTTCGCGGCCGGTTTCGTGCTGTGGGGGCTCGGCGGTGCCTTGATGTCCGGTGCGCAGGAGGCACTGCTCTACGACGGGCTCGTCGCCGTGGCCGCGCAGGAGCACTACGCGCGCGTGCAGGGCTGGGTCACCGGCGCCGGCCTGGTCGCCCAGTTGCCTGCCGCGGTGGCCGCCACCCTGCTGTTCTCCCTGGGTGGCTACGAGTTGGCGGGCTGGGTGAGCATCGGCGTCTGCCTCGCTGCCGCGGCGCTCGCGTCGCGGCTGCCGGAGCCGCCCCGCGAGCCTCCTGACCAGGACGACATCGAGCCCGGTTACGTGGCCACCATGCGTGCCGGGCTCGTCGAGGTCGCTGCCCGCCCGGGTGTGCGCGCAGCGGTGCTCGCCGTGGCGGTGTTGGGCGGCCTGGACGCCCTCGAGGAGTACTTCCCGCTGCTCGCCCAGGATCAGGATGTTCCCACCGGCCTCGTCCCCTCCGCGATGCTGGGAATCGCGCTGGCCGGAGCGGTGGGCGCGGCCCTGGCCGGAACGGCGAACCGGTTGCGCCCCTGCTCCCTCGCCCTCGCGTTCGGGATCGCGGTCCTGGCGCTCGGTGCGGCCGGGCTGACGCATCATCCGATAGGTCTGGCCGGGGTCGCGGTGTTCTACGGGCTGTACCGGCTGGTGCTGGTCGTCGCCGATGCCCGGCTGCAGGAGCGGATCGCCGGGCGGTCCCGCGCCACGGTCACCTCGGTGGCCGGGATGGCCACCGAGGTCGCGTGCTTCGTACTCTATGCCGCCTGGGCGGCCGGCGGGGTGGTCCTGGTGGCCGGGGTCTGGCTGGTGGTCACCGCCGCGCTGCCCCGCTGGCTTGGCACGCGGTGCGAGCGTCGCTCCCCGGGCCGGATTCAAGCGTCGCTGCCCGGACCGGGTGCCGTGCGGGTGTTCTAGCTCGCTCCACCCGGCCTTCTGCGGGTGGTGACGGCTAACCTGCCGCGGTGTGCCGCACGATCCGCTGAGCTGGCTCGCCGAGCGCGAGGCCGAGCGCGCCGCCTCCGGGCTGCGGCGCGAGTTGCGGCCGCGCGCCGCCGTGGAGACGGTGATCGATCTCGCCTCCAACGACTACCTCGGGCTGGCCCGCGACCCGCGGGTGATCCAGGGCGCGGTCGACGCGGTGCGCATCTGGGGTGCCGGAGCGACCGGGTCTCGGCTGGTGACCGGGTCCACCGAGCTGCACGCCGAGTTGGAGGCCGAGCTGGCTGCGTTCTGCGGTACCGGGGCCGCGTTGGTCTTCTCCTCCGGGTACACGGCGAACCTCGGCGCGGTGACCGCGCTGTCCGGCCCCGGTTCCCTCGTCGTGTCCGACGCCGGGAGCCACGCGTCACTCGTGGACGCCTGCCGGCTGTCGCGGGCGCGGGTGGTGGTGGTGCCCTCGCACGACGTGGGCGCCGTGGACGCCGCACTCGCCGCGCGGGCCGAGTCCCGCGCCATGGTGGTGACCGACTCGGTGGGCAGTGCGGACGGTGAGCTCGCGCCGCTGAGCGCGCTGCTCGCGGTGTGCCGGGCACGCAGGGCGACGCTGCTCGCGGACGAGGCGCACGGGCTGGGTGTGCGGGGTGCGGGTGGGCGGGGGCTGGCCGCGGAGCTGGGGCTGTCGGGTGCGCCGGAGCTGGTGCTGACTGCGACGCTGTCCAAGTCACTGGGCAGCCAGGGCGGGGTGGTGTTGGCCACCCCGGCGGTGGTGGAGCACCTGGTGAATGTGGCTCGCCCGTTCATCTTCGATACCGCCCTGGCGCCTGCGGCCGCCGGTGCCGCGCTCGCCGCGCTGCGGGTGCTGAACGTCGAGCCCGCGCTACCCGAACGGGTGCTTGCCGCGGCCGCCGCGATCGCCACCGCTGCGGGTGTTCGCGAGCCGAGCTCCGCGGTGACCTCGGTGATCCTCGGTGCGACGCAGCGTGCGGTCGACGCTGCCGCTGAGTGCCTGGCCCGCGGGGTGCTGGTGGGCTGCTTCCGCCCGCCGTCGGTTCCCGAAGGCACCAGCCGGCTGCGTCTCACCGCGCACGCTGGGCTGAGCGGCGACGATCTCGCGCGGGTCGCAGACGTGCTCACGGCGGTCCTCGCCGGGGACCGCGGATGAGTGCCGCGGGCGCGGCCGCCCCCGGCGTGGACCCCACGGGCGCGGTACTCGTCGTCACGGGTACCGGGACCGGTGTGGGCAAGACCGTGGTGACAGCCGCAATCGCCGCACTGGCCGTGGCGGCGGGCTGCCGGGTGGCAGTGCTCAAGCCAGCGCAGACCGGGGTCGGGCCGGGGGAGCGGGGTGACCTCGACGACGTCGCGCGGCTCGTGGGGGATCGGGTGACGCTGCGGGAGCTGGCCCGCTACCCCGACCCGCTGGCCCCGGACACCGCGGCCCGCCGAGCCGGGGCGGTCCCGGTGGCACCCGCCGACGTGGTTTCCGCCGCACGCCGGCTCGCCGCCGAGCACGACCTCGTGCTGGTGGAGGGCTCTGGCGGGCTGCTGGTGCGCCTCGACCCAGCTGGAGGCACCCTCGCCGACGTCGCCGGCCTCCTCGATGCTCCGGTACTCGTGGTGGCCGCCGCCGGGCTGGGCACCCTCAATCACACCGCGCTCACCATCGAGGCGCTGCGCTTACGGGGCCTGCGTTGCGCCGGGATCGTGCTCGGGGCGTGGCCGACCGTGCCGGATCTCGCCGCTCGATGCAATCTCCTCGACCTGCCCACGGTCACCGGCGTGCCGCTGGTGGGAGCACTGCCCGACGGCGCCGGGACCCTCACCCCAGCAGCGTTCCTGGCACTGGCTCGCCGTGGTCTCGCCCTCGAACTCGGCGGAGTGTGGGATGGGTTCCGGTCGACGATGGACGTCGGTCCTGAGAGAGCTGCTCCCGGGAGCACCTGGCATGAGTTGCTCCATCTTCGGTGACCTGCCGTCTCACGGCATCAGGAACCGACCTCGGCCGTGCGGGTGATGTTGCGGGCCATGCCGCCGAACACGGCGCCGTGGAACGGGGCGACCGCCCACCAGTACAGGTGCCCCGCCAACCCGCGCGGGATGAACACCGCACGTTGCTGGTACCGCGAGCCGCCGTCCGAACCGGGCTGGACGCGCAACTCGAGCCAGGCGTACCCGGGCAGCTTCATCTCAGCCCGCAGCCGCAAGACCCGGTTCGGCGGATCGTCGCACAGCTCCTCCACCCGCCACCAGTCCAGCGCATCGCCCACCCGAAGCTCCTGCGGATGCCGCCGTCCGCGGTCGAGACCCACCCCGCCGAGGAGCCGGTCGGCCCAACCTCGAGCGGCCCACGCGAGCGGCGACGAGTACCACCCGTTACGCCCGCCGATGCCCTGCACGACGCGCCACAGCCGGTCCGGTGTCGCCGGGGTCTGTTGCGATCGATGATCGATGTACCAGGAGCCGCCCGCCCAGCCCGGGTCGGTGGGCAGCGTGTCGGACGGGCTGTCGGGCACGGACGCCGCCGACCAGTGTGTCTCCACGTCGCCGCGGCGGATCCTGTCCAGCGCCAGGCTCACCGCCGTCTCGTAGCCGGTGAGGCCACCCTCGGGCGCAGGAACGAAGTCGACGATGTCGTTCTCGCGGCAGACCGCCTCGTGCGCCAGTGACTCGATCAACGGCGCTCCGATCGCCTTGGGAACCGGGGTGACGATGTTGATCCAGTGCGAGCTCAGGCGGGGTGACAGCAGCCCGACCGGCAGCAACCGCGGTCGCGGCAACCCGCGCACGGTGGCGTAGCGCTGCATCATCTGCTCGTAGGTCAGCACGTCCGGGCCGCCGATGTCGAAGCTGCGGTTGACCTCCGGTCGCAGTGACGCCACTGCTACCAGGTAGTGCAGCACGTCACGGATCGCGATCGGCTGCACCCGGGTGCGCACCCAGCGCGGCGTCACCATCACGGGCAGCCGCTCGGTCAGGTGGCGCAACATCTCGAAACTCGCCGACCCGGAGCCGATCACCACCGCGGCCTGCAGCACCGCGGTCGGCACCCCGCTCCGCAAGAAGATCTCGCCCACCTCGGCCCGGGAACCCAGATGATCGGACAGCACTCTTCCGTCACCGTCGGGGTGCAGCCCGCCGAGATAGACGATTCGGCCCACTCCGGCGTCCCGGGCCGCCTCCGCGGTCAGCAGCGCAGCGCGCCGGTCGAGCGCGGCGAACCCCGCCTCGGTCAGCGAGTGCACCAGGTAGTAGACGACGTCCACACCCTGCATCGCCCGGTGCAGACCTTCGGAGTCCAGGACATCACCGCGCACGACCTCCACCCGCCCCGCCCACGGCACGTCGCGCAGCTTGGCTGGACTGCGGGCAAGGCAGCGCACGGCATGCCCCCCGGCCAGCAACCGAGGTACCAACCGCCCACCGACATAACCCGTAGCGCCGGTCACCAGAAACCGCACGCCTGTCACTCTGAACCATCACTACCCCGGCCGCAGCGCGGACGACCTGCCGGAGTACCGTCCGTGTACTTCTGGATCGCAACGCTCCACACCCATTGTGGTCAAGGTGGCGGAGAGCGATCCTGGGGTGTGGTGACACGACGGGTAAGCACAGCCACTCGGCTCAATCTCGTGCACCGGATAGGGGCCGGCCTACTCGGGCTCGGGCTGTTGGTCTTCGGCGTGCTGGGGTTCGTCGACCGGCTCGAGTTCTTCTCCACCGAGGGCGACCCGGTGCTCGGACTGTCCAGCAACGGGCTGCTCTCGACGATCTCCGTTGTGACCGCGGTCGTGCTGGTGCTCGCGGCGGCGCGCGGCGGGCGGCTGGCGTCCACGGTGATGATCGTGGTCGGAGTGTTGTTCCTGATCTCGGCGTTCGCGAACCTCGCGGTGCTCCACACCGATTACAACCTGCTGGCCTTCCGGTTGCCGAACGTGTTCTTCTCCATCGCCGCGGGCTTGCTGCTGCTGTTGCTCGGTGCCTACGGCCGCATCAGCGCGGGGTTGCCCGAGGACAACCCATACCGGGTTGCGCGCCACGGCGTCGGGCCCACCGCGAGCGATCTCGAAGCTTCGTACATCCGTACCGTCGACGAGATCGCCGCCGACCAGGAGATGGCCGCTGCGGAACGAGCTGTGGCACAGCACGCCGCCACCCCCGAGCAAGCCAAGCGGGTCGCGGACATGGCCCAGTTCCGCACCCACGAGGATCGCCGCAGGGCGTGGATGCGCCACTCCTGACCTGCTGCCTGCGTGTAGGTCGGCTACGACCGGTGCGGTAGCCGCGATGCCGTCGAGCGGGGGACGACCTGTGTGGTTCCGAGGCGGCAATGTCGATCCCGACGTAGCAGGGATCGACGGGAGGAACCGAGGATGACGACGACACTGGGCACGGTGCTGCTGGCTGATGGCCCCGGGTGGGGCCCGGGCTGGAACCACGGCGGGGGGCCGGGGTTGTGGCCCCTGATCCCGATCGCATGGACTCTGGTGTGGCTGGCGGTGATCGCCACCGTCGTCGTGCTGCTGTGGCGGCGGGGATCCGGGGACACCCGCGTGGCGCGGTCGGCGCTCGCGGAGCGGTTCGCCCGCGGGGACATCACGGAGCAGGAGTACACCGAGCGGCTCGCCGTGCTGCACCGGAGCAGGCGCCGCAGGCCATGACGGGGCGGGGGACCTGCTCCGGTGCAGACCGCTCCCCGCGGGGCGGAGCCGAGGAGCGTCACGACTGCAGCAGCCAGAACCGGGCGCCCTGGTCGTCGGTGCACTCAGCGGACAGGCCGTAGGGCTGCTGCTCGGGCTCGCCCGCCTGGCCGCCGTGGGCGCCCACGGCGGCCAGCGCGGCGTCGAGGTCGTCGACGTGGAACATCGGCTGGATGCGCGGCTCGTCCGCGCCGCCCCACATCCCCGACATCGGCGTCGTGCCCTCGATCTGCCAGCCCTGCTCGACGTGGCCCGGGCTGAACCGCCAACCCAGCACCGCCCCGTAAAACGCCTTCGCGCGCTCGCCATCACGCACCGCGTAGGTGAGGTAAGCGACCTCGCCGTGCCGCGTAGCGGAGGCCGGGGCCGGGGACGAGGCGACCATCCACCGGTGACCGAACGGGTCCACGATCACGCCGTTGCGGCCGTAGTCGTAGTCGGCGGGGGCGCGCTCCAACCGTGCGCCTGCGTCGACGGCCCGCCGCACGGTCTCGTCCACGTCGGCGACGCGCAGGTACAGCGACTGGGTGGGACCACCACGGGTCCGGGGGCTGAGCATGTCGATCTCGGGGAACTCGTCGGCGAGCATCAGTACCGAGTCGCCGACGGCGAGCTCGGCGTGGCCGATCCGGCCGTCGTCCATCACGTACGGCTCACCGCGGCGGCGGGCGCCGAACGCCTCGACGTAGAAGCCGAGCGCCCGGCGGGCATCGTCCACGGCGAGGTAGCAGCCGAGGGTGTGGGCGGGGGCATCGACTGTGGCGGTCATGTCGTCTCCTGTCGTTCGGAGCACCTCCCGCTCGAGGCGGGCGCGCAGCTGCGCGGTGAAAGCCGGGTCGGGGTCGACCGGCGTGATCGGCATGCGGAGGGAGTCGAGCGGATCGGTCATGACGCTCCCTCCGGATCCATGTAGGCGGCGCGGAACGCGGCGCGGGCACGTACCAGCAGTGCCTCGGTGGCGTGCACCGTGCGTCCCAGATGATCGGCGACCTCCGGGACCGCGAGGCCGTCGAGGTAGCGCAACGTCAGCGCGGCGCGGTGGTGCGGCCCGAGCTGGTCGAGCACCTGCCTGGCGAGGACGGCGTCGAGCGTCGCGTCCCAGGGATCCTCGGCCTCGTGCTGCTCGGAGTGCACCAGCCGCAGGTTGCGCTGCTCGCGCTCCTGGTGCCGCCAGTGATCGGCGAGCTTGTGCCGGGCCACCCCGATAAGCCATCCGGTGCTCACCGGCCCGGCGGCGCGGCGCGCCCCGGCGACGGCGGCGAGGAACGTCTCGGCGGTGAGGTCCTGCGCGAGCGTGGCGTCGCGGCAACGTGACAGCAGATACCCGTGGACCTCGGGCAGCGCCTCGTCGTAGATCTCCAGCAGCGCGAGCGCCGGGTCGGGCCGTACCCGCGGTTGCTCGCTCACATCCTCATCGTCGTCCGCCACGAGCCCGCTCCGACGGGCTACTGCGATATTCGTTGCCGCCCGATCCGGCGGCGGTGCAGCGCGGGCAGCGGGGCTCGCGCCGGTTCGCGTGTACGGGTCGGCCCAACGACGTGGTTGTGGCGATCAATTGATCAGCATCACCTGGCAGGACAGCCCGGGGGCTTTGCCGAGCTTGACGTCGCCGGTCAGCAGCGGCACGTCCAGCACCGCGGCCAGCGCGACGTACAGACCGTCGTAGAAGGTGATGGTGTGTCGTAAGTCCCACGCCCGGTCCGCCAGCCGCCCGGTGTGCGGGTAGCGATGGTCGATCATGTCCGGCAGCGCGCGCAGCGCCGTGCGCGCGCTGCCCTCGCTGATCTCACCAGCCCGTTCACCACGGCGCAGGACGTGACCCACCTCGGCGTCGAGGAGATGGGGAGCATGGCAGGTCGCCCCGGCGATCCGCTTGTGCGCCGCGATGCCGACGGCGTCCTTGCGGCCCAGCGCGCTCAGGGCCGCGGCCGCGTCCACGACGTACTCACTCACCCCGCAGCTCCCGCAGACCGGCTCGAATCGTGTCCGCACTCAACCCGAGTGCCGGGTCATGCTCCAGGGCCTGCTCCACGATCGCCATCACCTCGGCCTTGTCGCGGCGTCGAGCCATCGCGATCAGTTGCTCGCGCATGTAGGACTGCAGCGACTTTCCGGATGCCTGAGCCCGGCGCCGGTAGATCTCGGCCACCTCGTCTGGTACGTCACGCACTTGAATGGTCGCCATGGCGCCACTGTAGCGCGAAGATGGCGCTAGACCAGCGCCGAAGCCCGAGTTGGGTCGTCGCTGTCAGCGGCATGACAGGACGACGTAGGGGCATCATGACGAGGTGGAGTCCTTCGTCGATGACGACGCTGGCTACCTCCAGTGGCTGGCCGCCCATCCAGACGGGTTCGTGATGAACGCTGCCAGGAACCCGGCGCCGACGTACCTGGTGCTGCATCGAACGGGTTGCCACACGATCAGCGGGACCCCGGCTCGTGGTTCACGCTGGACCGGCGACTACATCAAGATCTGTGGGACCCGGCACGAGCTCGAGGAGTTCGCTCGCCGCGACGTCGGTGGCGAGGCGTCGGCTTGCGGCCTCTGCTTCTGACCAGTGCCGCTCGGCGGCATGATCGCGCGTCCCGTACCAATGCCGTGCCGGTTCGGGAGCGCTGATGGTCGCTGTTCCCGACATGGTGCGCAACAAGGCGCTCGCGGCCGGCGCCGCGCGGTGGCTCGACGATCTCCCGGCGCTGGTGGCCGGCCTCGAACGCGACTGGTCGATCACGGTCGGCCACGCGTACGACGATGCGACGGAGGCGTTCGTCGCCGAGGCGATCTTCGACGGCGGTGCGCCGGCCGTGCTGAAGCTGCTCGTCCCGCGCAGCGTTGATGCTGCGTCGAACGAGATCACCGTCCTGCGCCTGGCCGACGGCGTGGGCTGCGTGCGGTTGATCCGGCACGACGAAGCGAGGGGCGCGTTGCTCCTCGAACGGCTCGGCCGATCCCTGCACGAGCTCGCGCTCCCAATCGGTCGACGGCACGAGATCCTCTGCTCGACGGCGAGCCGGGTGTGGCACCCGGCGCCTGACTGTGGCCTTCCGACCGGCGCGGCAAAGGGCCGGTGGCTCGTCGAGTTCATCACGGCGACCTGGGAGGATCTCAGCCGTCCGTGCTCGCAGCGCGCGGTCGATCACGCGCTCGGGTGCGCGTCGCATCGCATCGAGGCCCACGACGACGATCGCGCCGTGCTGGTGCACGGCGATGTGCACCAGTGGAACACCCTGGAGGCGACAGACGGCTTCAAGCTCGTCGACCCGGACGGCCTGCTCGCCGAGGCCGAGTACGACATGGGCATCGTCATGCGCGAGGACCCCGTGGAGCTCGTGCGGGGCGACCCGCACTCGCGGGCCCGGTTTCTGGCGGCGCGGAAGGGCCTCGATGCGACCGCCATCTGGGAGTGGGGCGTCGTCGTACGGGTCTCGACCGGGCTGCTGTGCACCATGATCGGCCTACAGCCGGTCGGCCGCCAGATGCTCGCCGTCGCCGATCGGCTCGCCGCCGAAGCCCCCGGGTCGCCATGACATCGGAGGGACTGGCGCGCGAGGTCAGATGCCAATGAATTTTCGTTAGCATCGGGGAGGCAGTTCTCGCGCATTGTCCGCTCCAAAGCGGTGTCGAGTCTGGCGATGCCGCGACCGCCCCAGGGCCAGCGACGTAGATGGACGAGCAGGATCCCGTGATGGGCAGTGTGTTTCGCCAGAGCGGCGAAGTCCTGCACGTTCTCGCTGACCAGGCAGCGTTGCACGGCGGTGGCGTGCGCCAGCACGGTCTCGTCGTCGCTGCCGACCAGGTCGGGGTACTCCGCGATGGCGAGCACGTCGTGGCCCTGCGCGCGTAGCTTCTCGGTGACGAGGGGATCACTATCCAGCTCGGGCTCGGCCGACCGTACGGCGTGCAGGGCCGTGATCACCTCTCACACATCCGGACCGCCTGCCACTGCGGCTCGCCGGCCGGTGGGGTCGGGTCGGAACATGCTGCCGCGGTGCTCCTCGGCCCTGATGGCCTCGTCGACGAACAGGTTCGTGACCGACGAGGCGGAGGACCCAGGACGGGATCGCACGTATCGGTCCAGAGGACGGATAACCTAATCGGCGAAGCGCACAAACCGAGGGACACTCATGACTAGGGTGTAGTCGTATGTGTCTTGGGCACATTCGAGGGAGATGGCACGATCACTCCCAGGGGGATCGCCCTGCTTGAGTGGGCCCGGCCATGACGGGTCGCGTGAGACCGAGGTCCGTCAGGTGTGGTTCAGATGGACAGCCCGGGTATGCAGAAAGGTTCAGCCGAGTTCGCCGTCGCGTAGGGCGGTGGTGAAGGCGGTCCAGGCGCGCGGGGTGACGAGCAGAGCACCGCCGGCGGGACGCTTGGAGTCGCGGACCGCGACGGCCGGGCCGGTGAAGGCAACCTCGACGCAGTTCGGCTGGTCGGTGCTGTGGCTGCTCTTCCGCCAGCGGGCGGTGCTCAGCTCTGGTGCGAACACGGTGCGCTCCTTCCGCTGTCAGCTCGGGGCCTCGGCGTCCAGCGTCGCGATCAGCTCGATCGTTGCAGTAGGTGCAAGGGCTTCATGCAGGATAGTCCCCAGCGCCAGCCGGTAGGCCGCCACGTCGGCCTCCTCCTCCAGGAACAGCACCGTGCTGTGGTTCTCGAGGAACACCAGCGCGGGCTCCTCGGCGAACTCCAGGATCACGAACGGGCCGCGCAGCCCGGCGTGCGCCCCGGCCGCCAGCGGCACCACCCGCAGCGTCACGTGAGGTTGCTCGGCTGCGCCGAGCAGGTGCTGTAGTTGTCTATGCATCACGCCCGGTTCGCCGACCGGGCGGCGCAGCGCCCCCTCGTCGATCACCGCGAAGAACTGTGGGGCGCTGGAGCGGGTGAGCACCGCCTGGCGGGCCATCCGGGCGGCCACCAGGTTGTCCAGCTCGGCGTCGGAGATTGTCGGCTCGACCCCTTGGATGATCGCCCGGGCGTACTCCGCGGTCTGCAGCAGCCCTGGTACCACCAGTGCCTCGTAGTTCTGCACCCGGGTGGCCTTGGCCTCGAAGTCGATCAGGCTGCGCCACAGCTGGGGCAGCCCGGGCTGGCGGGTCCACCAGCCGCGTTCCTCGGAGCGGCGCACCAGGTCGAGCAGCTCGTCGCGGGTGGCCGTGGGCACCTGGTAGAGGCCGAGCAGTGAGGCGACGTCCTCGATCTGCAGGCCGCTGTTGCCGGTCTCGATCCGGCTGATCTTGCTGGGGGACATGTCCATCCGCTTGGCCACCTCGGCGCCGGAGAGCCCCGCCTTCTCCCGCAGCGCGCGCAGCTGGGCGGCGACCTGGCGGGACCGGATCGAGGTGTGCGGATTGCCGGCCATGCCCTGTGCCTCCGCTGCGTCGGGGATGGTGGCGGCGCTCACTATGCAGGGTTGGCAGGGGAATGCCAATCACCTGTTCGGGCCATTGCTTGCAGTACCTGCAAGGTACGACCGTCGACACATGGACAGGGCGCAGCTCGATCGGAAGATCGTAGACGGGGCAGTGGTCGAGCAGGCGACGGGCCCGCTGGCCGTCGCCACGGCTCGGTGCCGGAGCTGGGGCTGGCCGATCAGCCACACCGGGTCCCGCATCCTGCTGAGCACCGGTGCGCAGGTCAGCGCGGTCGAGCTCGCCGAGGAGCTGGCCGCCGAGGTGCAGCGGTTCCTCACGATACGGATGCTGTCCGGCCCGGCCGTCGCGCTGCCCGGCGCGCCACGGCGCTGGCTGCTGCTGGCGGCCTCGGCCGACGAAGCCCCCCAGGCGATGATCGACCGGCTCCACCGGCGCGGCGGCGTCACCCATCGAGGTGGGGCGCTGGTGCCGCTGCCGCCCAGCCGGCTGGCCTGCGGGCAGGTCACCTGGCAGGTGCCGCCCGCGCTGGTCGACCCGTGGTTGCCGCCGTTGACCGCCATCACCGTCGCGGTCCGCTCGCTCACCGACCCGCCGGGGACACCGTGACCGCCGCCGCGAGCATCGTGGCCCTCGCCGTGCTCGCCCTCATCGCGGTCACCAGCGGCGTCCTGGATCTCACCAGTGCCGTGGTGGACCGGCCGCGCCGCCGGGCGCGGTAGGACGCGGCCTGATGTGCGGATGCAGATGGCAGTGGACGGACCGCCCTGGCGTCGGGTGCCGGCCCCACACCGAAAGGGCACTGCGCGATGACCAGCCTGAGCCCTACCCGATCTCACCCGAACTGGGCCAACTGCTCGTGCTGAGTCGGGTACGCCGGGGCCGCGTCGTCCTCGTCGGCCGCGACCTGCTCATCGACCACGGTCGGCGTGGCCCCGACTACATCCGTGCCCTGCTGCGTGAGCTGCTCGACGACGGACACCTCTACCTCGGCGACGAACGGGTGGAATGGGGCCAACGGCCGGTACTGATCACGCCCTGGGGAGAGCAACTGCACGCGAAGCTCCAAGAACTCTGCCGGTGAGGGGTGCCATCATGCGATAGCGCTCGCCAAGTGGAGGTGGCTCATGGCCGATTTGGGCCGCGCGGATGCGGCGTGGCCTCGTCCGGATCACCACGGTGACCCGGCTGGAGATCGGCTTCTCGGCCCGGTCGGGGACCGACCTGCGGGCGGCGGCGAGGCGGCCACCACTGTCGGCGATGCCGATCGAGTACCTGACGCCGGCGATGGAAGATCGCGCTGCCGAGGTCCAAGCGCTGCTAGCCGATCAGGGCCACCACCGGGCACCGTCAGTGCCGGATCTGCTCATCTCCGCGGTTGCCGAGCTCACCCGGGCGGTCGTGCTGCACGTCGACAAGGATTTCGACCTCATCGCCTCGATCACCGGCCAGCCGGTGGAGCGTGTCCGCAGTGTCCTCGGCAAGGAAGAAGTCGAGATCGCGGGACACCCGATGCCGCAGGTGGACGGCAATGGCGGTGCCACCGACCAGGTAGGCGCAATCGGGAATGACGGAGCGGACCTGTTCCCAGGTCTCCGCGGTGCCGTCCGGGAGCACAGCGCGAAGCCAGGCAGGAAAGGTCAC
>DASQWR010000082.1:0-9445 GCA_035640155.1 Pseudonocardiaceae bacterium | reverse complement strand
GCGCTGGCGGGCTGGCTGCCAGCCGGAAGCTGGAACGGGGACCGAAGGCGACCAAACGAGTATATCCACTGCGGGGCCGGGTGCGCTGCGGGTACTGCTCCCGGCGGATGGAAGGAACACCACGAAAGAGCCGCACCTACTACCGGTGCGCGGCACGCAGCCTGGTGCCGGGCTCCACAGCCCTGCACAGCCACCCGAAGAACGTCTACTTGCCCGAGGTTGCCGTAATCGAGGCACTCAACGCCTGGATCGGCGACCTCTTCCACCCGAAGAACGTCGATCGAACGGTGGCAGCGCTGGTCGCCTCCCAAGACGGCGCACGCGGCGTACCAAGCACTCGAGAGGCGGCCAGCAAGCGACTGGCCGACGCCGAGGCACGACTACGCCGGTTCCAGACCGCAATCGCGGCCGGCGTGGACCCAGCAGCGCTGGTCGAGTCGATCAACCAGGCGCAAGCCCAACGAGCCGCCGCGCAGGCCGAACTCGACGGCGCACCCGCACCGACCACGCTCACCGAGGCAGACGTGTACGCCATGGTGGATTCGCTCCGTGATGTTGGAGCAGCGATCACAGACGCCCGACCGGAGCAGCTGAGCGCCTCTACCGGAACTAGGGCTGGAACTTCGGTACGAACCGGGTGAACAGGCCGTCTACGCCACGGCGCGACCCCGTGTAGCTAGTGCGGGTGTCCGAGGGGGGACTTGAACCCCCACGCCCGTTAATAGGGCACTAGCACCTCAAGCTAGCGCGTCTGCCATTCCGCCACTCGGACATGCGACAGCCCGGCAGTGGGGCCGTGCGGCATGAGGGTAGCCGACGCCTCCGCGGCACCCCAACTCACCTTCACGCCGACTCCGCCGCGGTGATAGGAAGGCGTCGTGAGCGATCCAGCGAGCACCGCCGTGAGCGAGGTTGTGGGCCTGGCCAGCGACCTGATCCGCATCGACACCACGAACACCGGCGATCCTGACACGCTGGTGGGGGAGCGCGTGGCGGCGGAGTACGTCGCGGGGAAGCTCTCCGAGGTCGGGTTCGAGACCACCTACGTGGAGTCCGGGGACACCCCGGGCCGGGGCAACGTTGTCGCCCGGCTGACCGGCGCGTATCCCGGCCGGGGTGCCCTGCTGGTGCACGGCCACCTGGACGTGGTGCCGGCCGACGCCGGCGAGTGGTCGGTGCACCCCTTCTCCGGCGAGGTGCGCGACGGGTATCTCTGGGGTCGCGGCGCGGTCGACATGAAGGACATGGTCGCGATGAGCCTGGCCGTCGCGCGCCGGTTCGCCCGCGACGGGGTGATCCCGCCGCGCGACATCGTGTTCGCCTTCCTTGCGGACGAGGAGGCCGGCGGCCTGCAGGGCTCGCACTGGCTGGTGGAGCATCGCCCCGAGCTGTTCGAGGGGTGCACGGAGGCGATCAGCGAGGTCGGCGGGTTCTCCATCAGTGGCCGGGACGGGCGACGGCTGTACCTGATCCAGACCGCCGAGAAGGGCATCGCCTGGATGCGGCTGCGCGCGAAGGCCCGCGCCGGGCACGGCTCGATGGTGCACGAGGACAACGCCGTCACCGCCCTGTGCGAAGCGGTCGCGAAACTCGGCCGGCACCGGTTTCCCCTTGTCATGACCGACTCGGTGCGCGAGTTCCTTGCAGCGGTCGGTGAGGAGACGGGGCTGGACTTCGAGGGCGACGATATGGAGCTGGCACTCGCCAAGCTCGGCGGCATCGCCCGCATCGTCGGCGCCACCCTCCGGGACACGGCGAACCCCACGATGCTCGACGCCGGGTACAAGGCCAATGTCATTCCCTCCACCGCCGAAGCCGTGGTCGACTGCCGGGTGCTGCCCGGCCGGCAGGCCGCCTTCGAGCGCGAGGTCGACGAGCTGCTCGGTCCGGACATCATCCGGGAGTGGCTGGTGAGCCTGCCGCCGGTGCAGACCACGTTCGACGGGGACCTCGTCGGGGCAATGGACGCCGCGATCCTCGCCGAGGATCCCGGCGCTCGCACCGTCCCGTACATGCTGTCGGGCGGGACGGACGCGAAGGCGTTCGCCAAGCTCCGTATCCGCGGGTTCGGGTTCTCGCCGCTGCAGCTCCCGCCTGACCTCGACTTCGCCGCACTGTTCCACGGCGTCGACGAGCGGGTGCCGGTGGAGGGTATGCAGTTCGGCACGCGCGTGCTGGACCGCTTCCTGCGGAGCTGCTGAGGGCCCACCCGCACCACCCCCGGGTGCCGGACTGGAACCGGTTGGCGGCGCGAACGCCGACCTGGTGGATCGCTGTGCGCAGACCCCTGGCGGATGTTCATCATTCTGCTAACGTCTGCGGCTGTAGCAGTCTTGGTTCCAAGGACGCCCGTGGAGCGAGCCGCCACGGGCGTTCGTCGTGTCCGATCGGATCGGCGCGCGAGCACCGGCCACCGTGATCACGACGGTGATCCGGGACACCCGCAGTACGGGCCGGACAGGCGGCCCGAGAAGGAGATGGAAGATGGCGACCGGCACGGTCAAGTGGTTCAACGCGGAGAAGGGCTACGGCTTCATCACCCAGGACGGTGGCGGCCCCGATGTGTTCGCCCACTTCTCGGCGATCCAGGCGACCGGCTACCGCACGCTGGAGGAGAACCAGCGCGTGGAGTTCGAAATCACCCAGGGCCCCAAGGGTCCGCAGGCCGACCAGATCCGCCCGATCTGAGCCGACCCGACACATCACGCGGGGCCCGTGCCAGAGACCGGTGCGGGCCCCGCGTCAGGCACGCGCTGCTGCGTTGCCACATGGTTCCCTATGGCACTTTCCGGAGTCCCGAACTGCCACATGGATCCATGTGACAGCTGGGGACGGCGAGAGTCAGACAGACAAGCCGGGCTGTGCGGCCGCGGTGCGGCGCCGGCGCAGCAACACCCTGCGGGTGCCGTCGGCGTAGAGCCGGACTCGGGACATCTCCCAGCCGGCGAACTCGGCCTGTACCGCCAGTTGGGTCGCCGCGCTCACCCGGGACACCCCCGGGGGCAGCCGCAGCGGCTGATACTCCCATCTCGACACATCCCATCCCGCTGTGTTCCGGCCCGAGCCTTCGCAGTCGGGGCCGTCACCCTCGCCCATGTCACTCACCATGCGTCACCTGCCCCGGATCGATCACTTGCAGGCCGGCACCCGATGCCGATCCTACGAACACCTGCCCAGTGCGCGGATCCACCGCGACCGAGTCGGGCTGCTGCACGGTCGGGAAGCGGTACCGCTCCACGGGCTCCCCGCCGGCTACGTCGAGGCCGACCACCTCGTTTCGTGCGGTCAGCGTGATCCACGCCAGGTCTCGCTGCGGGTCGTAGCCGAGCCCGTAGGGCGATCCCGGCACCGGATAGCGCTGTCGCAGCAGCAGCGGGTCGCCGGCGGCCACGAGCAGCTCACCCTCCCGGGTGTCGAGCACGAGGATGCGGCCGAAGCGGTCCCCGACCGCGCTCGTCGCACCGTCACCGACCCGCAGCGCAGGGCCGGCCTCGCCGGCGGCCGGATCGAGCAGGGTGAGCGACGTGCGCGCCCGGTCCAGCACCACCACCCGGTCGCCGGCCGGCACCAGCTCCGCCGCGCCGGCGAAACCTCCGATCGTGCGGACCGAGCCGTCCGCCTCCCGGACCGCGACGGAGTTCGCGAGCGCCACCACGGTGCGGTTGCCGACTGTCACCGCGGCCTCTACCGGGCCGTCCAGACCGGTGCGCTCCCGCGGGATCCCTTCCGGCAGCCTGATCTCGGTCACCGACGCCGCTTCGGGCACGGCCACCAGCAGGGCATTCCCGGTGACGGTCAGCGCGGCGGCCGGGCCGGCGAGCGGCACCTCCCGCACCGCGGCGCCGGGATCGTCGAGCCCGAAGAGCAGCACCCGGTCCTCCGCGGCGACCGCGAGGGTCCGGGTCGCCGGGTCCACGGCCAGCGCGCGCACCGCGGGGGCGGGCAGCACCTCACCCGCAGGCGTAGTCGTGGGCTGCGGCGCGGTTGCCGGGGCTGCCACCGGTACCAGCGGCTGCGCGCCGTCACCGGAGCAGGCGACGAGCACGGTGACGGTGGCCACCAGGGCCCCCACGGACGTGGGGCGACGCGGACCAGACGGCACCCGACCTCCTCGCCTGCGGCTTCCAGCTGGCCCCCCATCAGGGCCTACCAGCATGACCCACCAGCATTCCCGACGATCCGGTTCCGGTCATCCCCCGGGTGGTGCGCCAGGCCGCCGTAGGGTGCCGCGGGTGAGCTGGCTCGAAGCGGTCGTCCTCGGCCTGGTGCAGGGACTCACTGAGTTCCTGCCGATCTCCTCCTCCGGACACCTCCGCATCGTCTCCGAGGTGTTCTTCGCCGCCGACGCGGGTGCGGCGTTCACCGCGGTGACCCAGCTCGGCACCGAAGCGGCGGTGCTCCTCTACTTCGCCCGCGACATCGGGCACCTGGTCGCCACCTGGTTCCGCGGGTTCGGATCCCCGGCGGTACGCGCCACCCAGGACTACACCCTGGCCTGGCTGGTGATCATCGGTACCATCCCGATCGGCGTGCTCGGGTTCCTCTTCGAGGACGCGATCCAGACCACCGGACGCAACCTGTGGATCATTGCCACCGCGCTGATCGGATTCGGGCTCGTCCTCGGCGTGGCGGAGCGCGTCGGCCGGCAGCGGCGCCCGGTCGAGCAGCTCACCCTGCGTGACGGCGTGCTGATGGGGTTCGCCCAGGCCCTGGCGCTCATCCCCGGGGTGTCCCGGTCCGGGGGCACGCTGACCGCGGGCCTGTTCCTCGGCCTCACCAGGGTCGCCGCGGTCCGCTTCTCCTTCCTGCTGGCGATCCCCGCCGTGGTGGCTGCGGGGCTGTTCCAGATCCCGGACGTGTTCACCACCGGGGGCCCCGGCCTGCAGCCCACCGTGGCGCAGATGGTGGTGGCGACCCTCATCGCGTTCGCCGTCGGTTATGCCACGATCGCCTGGCTGCTGCGCTACGTCGAGCGGCACAGCGTGTACGTGTTCGTCTGGTACCGGGTGGCGCTGGGGCTGGTGGTGCTCGCGCTGCTGGGCACCGGGGTGATCAGTGCGACCTGACGTCTAGGGTGCCGGGAGTGGGCACGCTCATCCTGCTGCGGCACGGCCGCTCCTCGGCGAACACCGCCGGGGTGCTTGCCGGCCACTCGCCCGGGGTGGCGCTCGACGAGAACGGGTGCGCGCAGGCCGACGCGATCGCCCGCCGGCTGGAGCCCGTCCCGCTGGCCGCGGTGGTGTGTTCCCCGCTGCAGCGCTGCCGGGAAACCGTCGCGCCGCTGGTGGCCGCCCGGAACGTCGAGCCGGCGGTGGACGACCGGTTCGCCGAGGTGGACTACGGCGCGTGGACCGGCCGGGAGCTGAAGAAGCTCGGCAAGGAGCCGCTGTGGAAGGTGGTGCAGTCGCACCCATCGGCTGCGGTGTTTCCCGGTGGTGAGGGTCTGGCCACGATGCAGGCTCGGGTGGTCGCCGCGGTGCGGGAGTGGGACGCGAAGCTGGCAGCCGAACACGGACCGCAGGTGGTGTGGCTCGCCTGCAGCCACGGTGACGTCATCAAAGCCGCGCTCGCCGACGCGCTGGGCCTGCACCTGGACGGCTTCCAGCGCATTGTCGTCGAACCGTGCTCGATCAGCGTGGTCACCTACACCGAGACCCGGCCGTTCGTGGTGCGGATGAATGACACCGGTGGCGATGTGGACGCGCTCGTGCCGTCCAAGCGGCGCGGGCGCCGACGCCGGGCTCCCGCGGGCCTGTCCTCGGAGGCCCCACTGTCTTCGGACGCCACTGTCGGAGGATCCACCGGCATCACCTGAACCCGTGCCGCTGGCTGCCGACCATCACCTCGACGCGCTCCGCCGGGCGGGACGGGTCATGCCGGCCGGACGCGCGTGCCCTAGTGTCGGAGCTGCCATGTCCCGCGTCATCCACGTCTTCCGCACGCCCGACCGGTTCATCGCCGGGACCGTCGGGGAGCCCGGTGAGCGCTCGTTCTACCTCCAGGCCGTCGACCAGTCGAAGGTGGTCAGCGTGCTCCTGGAGAAGGAGCAGGTCTCGGTGCTCGCCGAGCGGCTCTCCGCACTGCTGACCGAGGTGGTGCGCCGATTCGGTGCCGAGATGCCGGACGAGCCATCCGACGATCTCCTCGACATCGAGCCCCTCGCGACCCCAGTGGAGCAGGAGTTCCGGGTGGGCACGATGGGCCTGGGCTGGGACGCCGAGTCCAGGGCGGTCGTGGTCGAGCTGCTCGCCGTCACCGAGGACGAGGTGGACGAGTCGGTGGTGCTCGATGACACCGAGGAGGGTCCCGACGCGGTCCGGGTCTTCCTCAGCCCCGAACAGGTGCGCGCCTTCACCAGCCGCGCCACCCGGGTCGTCTCGGCCGGACGCAAGCCGTGCCCGCTGTGCGCCGAGCCGCTGGAACCCGATGGGCACATCTGCCCGCGGCAGAACGGCTACCGGCGGGCGGGCACCAGCTGAGCGGCAGCGCGGTGCTCCCCACCGACCCGGTGGCGCTGCCGCTGCTGCGCACCGGGCGGATCGAGGTCGCCGGCCGCATCGTCGACGCCTCCAACGCCACCCTGTTCTGCACGATCAGCGGTGGCGGCGTCGAGGCGCGCTGCGTGTACAAGCCCATCCGCGGCGAGCGGCCGCTGTGGGACTTCCCGGACGGCACGCTCGCCGACCGGGAGGTGGCGTCCTACCTGGTCTCGGAGGCCACCGGATGGGCCCAGATACCTCCGACGGTGCTGCGGCCCGGACCGTTCGGCCCCGGAATGGTGCAGCTGTGGGTAGAGGTCGAGGACGAGCGAGCGCTGGTGGACGTGGTGGGCGTGCAGGACGTCCCCGGCGGGTGGCGTCGGGTGTTGCGCGCCCACGACCGGTTCGGCGACCCGGCGCTGCTGGTGCACGCGGACACGGCGGAGCTGCGGCGGCTGGCGGTGCTCGACGTCCTGCTCAACAACGCCGACCGCAAGGGTGGCCATGTCCTGGCCGGAACCGACGGCGGCGTCTACGGCGTCGACCATGGCGTCTGCCTGCACCACGAGGAGAAGCTGCGCACCGTGCTGTGGGGCTTCCTCGGGGAACCACTGCCCACCGAGGCGGTGCACATGCTGCGCCGGTTGCGGGCCGACCTCGACCGGGCCCTGGCCGACCGGCTGGAGGAGCACCTGACCCGCAAGGAGATCCAGGCGCTGCGGGAACGGGCCGACGGGTTGCTCGCCACCGAGACCTTCCCCGCACCCCACGGCGACTGGCCCGCCATTCCCTGGCCCGCGTTCTGATCCACCATACTGGGCCGGTGGACGAGGCCACCGTGTTCTACCAGGCACTCAGCGGGGTGAGCTTCACCCTGCTGGGACTGTGGTTCGGCGTCATCCAGTTCGCCCACGGCGGTTGGCGTTCCGACCCCAGGCGGCACCGCGCAACCCTGCACATCGCGCTGCACTTCTTCCTGCCCGGCACCATGGCGCTGGGTTCGCTGCTCTCCGGGGACGCCGACGGTGGGCTGCTGTGGCGGGTGGCGTTCGTGCTCGGCGGGGTGATCGGGTGCGCCGAGTCGGTGGCCTTCCTGCGCTTCCCGTCCGGCGTGCCCGGCCTCGGCGTCTCGGCGCTGCGGCTGCTCGACCCGCTGCTCTACGCCCTGGTCGTGGTGGTGGCGTTCGTCCCCGGTCCGGTGGGTGTGCTCACCCCACTGCAGATGGAGGGCGTGCTCACCGGGCTGCTGTTCCTCACCGGGCTGTGCTACGTCTGGCTCGCCTTCGCGGAACGCGAACGGGTCGGCCCGCGGGCGTAGCGTGGACGAGGTGCTGACTCCAGCTTCCACCCTTCCCCGCACCGTCGGCGGGCTCCGGGCGTCCGGGCATGTCCAGCGCGACGTGAAGGACGAGATCCGGACGAACCTGCTGCACGCGCTGCGATCCGGGCGCGACCGGTGGCCCGGCATCGTCGGCTTCGGTGACACCGTGGTGCCCCGGCTCGAGCGCGCCCTGCTGGCCGGCCACGACGTCGTGCTGCTGGGCGAGCGCGGGCAGGGCAAGACCCGGTTGCTGCGCACCCTCACCGGGCTGCTCGACGAGTGGACCCCGGTGATCGAGGGCGCCGAGCTCGGCGAGCACCCGTACCAGCCGATCACCCCCGCCTCGCGGCGCCGAGCGGCCGAGCTCGGCGACGAGCTGCCGATCGGCTGGCGGCACCGCAGCGAGCGGTACACCGAGAAGCTCGCCACCCCCGACACCAGCGTCGGTGACCTGGTCGGCGACGTCGACCCGGTGAAGGTCGCCGAGGGACGCAGCCTCGGTGATCCCGAGACCATCCACTTCGGGCTCGTCCCGCGCGCGCACCGCGGCATCGTCGCGATCAACGAGCTGCCCGACCTCGCCGAGCGGATCCAGGTGGCGCTGCTCAACGTGATGGAGGAGCGCGACATCCAGATCCGCGGTTACACGCTGCGGCTGGCCCTCGACGTCCTGCTCGTCGCGTCCGCCAACCCCGAGGACTACACCAACCGCGGCCGGATCATCACCCCGCTCAAGGACCGCTTCGGCGCCGAGATCCGCACCCACTACCCCCGGGAGATCGGCGCCGAGGTCGCGCTGGTGGTCCAGGAGGCCGGCCTGGGCGGCATCGGCGCCGAGGTGGGCCCGCCGCTGATCGAGGTGCTCGCCCGGTTCACCCGCCACCTGCGCGCCTCGACGGCGGTCGACCAGCGTTCCGGGGTGTCGGCGCGCTTCGCGGTCGCCGCCGCGCAGACCGTCGCCGGGGCGGCGGTGCGCCGCGCGGCGCTGACCGGCGAGGAGCAGCCCGTCGCTCGCCCGGTGGACCTGGAGACCGTCCCGGAGGTGCTGCGCGGCAAGCTGGAGTTCGAGGCGGGCTTCGGGGGTGAGGACGTCCCAGGCGAGCGCGACGAGCAGGCCGAGGTGCTCACCCACCTGCTGCGCCGCGCGGTCGCGGACACCGCGCGGGCCCGCCTCACCGGACTGGACCTCACGCCGCTGGCCGACGCGGTCTCCGGCGGGCACCGGGTGGTCACCGGGGAGCGGGTGCCGGCGGTCGAGGTGCTCGCGGCGCTGCCACACCCGCCGGGCGAGGTCGTCCAGGCCGCGGGTGCCGGGCATCCCGCGGCGCAGCAGCTCCCGCATCGCGGCCCGCGGCGACGCCCCATCCATCACCTCCCGGCCGATCTCGGCCAGCGCCTCGCGGAGGTCCGCGGGGGGGGCCAGCGGGTCCGGCCCGCCGCGCCAGGGCCCGTAGGCGTACCTGCTCACGGGCTCATCCCTTCCTTCGCTCCGCTCGCCCGCCGTATACCGTCTGCCCGTTCTCGGCGTCCTTGCTGAGCTTGCGGGTCAGGTAGAGCGATTCGAGGGCCAGCTCGACGGCCGCGGCGATCGGTCCGGGTGGCCCGTCGGGGGCGGTGCCGAACCGGGTCACCACGTCGTGCAGCA
>DASQWR010000081.1:0-2492 GCA_035640155.1 Pseudonocardiaceae bacterium | reverse complement strand
GCCAGCCCGGCCGGCCGCGTCCCCACGGGCTCGGCCATCCGGGCTCGGCTCCGGTCGACGCGCGCCAGACGGCGACGTCGAGGGGGTCGTCGCGATGCGGGTCGTCGGGGGCATCGCCGTACTCGGCGCACAACGCGGCGGCCTGCTCGCGGCCGAGCCCGGCCCGCGCCGCGACCTGCGCGCCGCGGAAATACACCGAGCCGGCGCGCTGGTAGGCCCGGTCCATCGCGAGCAGCGCGCCGGCCAGCTGCACGACGTGAGTGACGTGGTGACGTGCTCGCGGCTCGTGGGTCGGGCGGCGTACCCGCAGCGCCGCCATGTCCCGGCCGAAGAGGAACTCCTGCTCCAGCGCGAACTCGTCGAACTGCCGGCCGCGGTCGAGCGCGGCGCGGGTCAGCACGTCGTCGACGTCGGTGACGTTGCGGCAGGTCACCACCTCGGCACCGGCGAGGCGTAGCACGGCGGAGACGGTGTCCGCCCAGACGAAGGTGGCGGCGTGCCCGAGGTGGGTCACGTCGTAGGGCGTGATTCCGCAGATGTAGAGCCGGGCGGGGCTGATCACCGGCAGCGCGGACCCGGAGAGGCGCATCCGGTCGGTGTGCCCGGGCGCGACGGCGAGCTCCATGTCGTCATCCTGCCCGCTCATGGCAGGTTCTCCACGGCGACCGGGGCCGCCACCGCGAGCAGCAGTACCGCGAAAGCCCGGGTGAGGACGACGTTCGGGAGTCGATCGGCCACCCGGCTGCCCGCGAGCGTGCCCACCACCGCCGTCACCGCGAACGGCGCGGTGAGCGTCCAGTCGATCTGCGCGTCGCCCGCATGGAAGGCCAGCGAAGTCCCCGAGTTGACTGCGATCACCAGCAGCGACGTCCCCACGGCCATCACCATCGGGACGTGCAGCACCAGCACCAGCACCGGAATGATCATGAATCCGCCGCCGACCCCGAAGAGGCCGGTGAGGAAGCCGACCCCCGACCCGGCGAGCACGACCAGTACCACCGTGCGGACCCGGCCGGGGGGTTCACCGGGGCCAACCGCGGTGGGCCTGCCGGGAGTGCCCGCCGGTTCGGGGCGGCGCTCCCCGACGAGCATGCCCACGGCGAAGACGACCATCAGCGCGGCGAAGCCCAGCAGCAGCACCCGCTCCTCGACCAGTCGATTGAGCCGGGTGCCGGCGAACGCGGCGCCGATCCCGACCACCCCGAACCCGAGACCGGTGCGCCAGCGCAGGCCGTGCATCCGGGCGTGGTCGACCACACCCACCACAGCGGTCAGCCCCACGATCACCAGGCTGCTGGTGGTGGCGGCCTGGGCGCCGAGCCCGAGCAGGTACACCAGCGCCGGGACGGTGAGTACTGCCCCGCCACCACCGAGGCCACCCATCACCACCCCGATGAGCAGGCCCAGACCGGCGGCGAGGACGGTCACGCAGGTCCCCGGCGTCCGGCTCGATCAGCCCCAGGCGCTGCGTCCGGCGTAGTCGGCGACGCTGCCGACCAGCACGACGATCACGCCCCCGGTCACCAGGTACACCAGGGCGGTCGCGATGATGGTGCTCTGCTGGGCATCGAGTGTGAACGGGGTGAGCGCTAGCGCCACCGTGACCAGCCCGGCGATGATCGTGAAGAAGGTCCTCGGCTGGGGTGTGGTCAGCAGCAGCAGGTGCATCAGCGCGGTGGCCACCAGTGCCCCGACCGCGGCGAGCGAGCACAGCCCGATCGTCGTGGCGTCGCCGATCACCCCCGCGTCGGTGGGCGCGAGCACCGGGATCCCGAAGATGCCGCGCGCCACCAGGAGCGCGATAAAGGCGATCAGTGCCGCCACCAGGGCGGTGGCGACCCCGCCCGCCCAGAGCTTGCGAGCGTCCACCCGGGACGAGTGGGACATTCGCTGGGTGCGGTCGTAGCTGGGGTCGTCGTACACGCCGCCTCCGAAACCTGGATTGCCTGCGGCCACCTGGGCCGAGTGCGACTGATCGTGTACCCCGGGCGAGCGGTGTGCAACACCGGCACTCCGTCCGGGTGGTCGCGATGGTGGGAGTGATAGCCCCGGGCGACGAGGTTGTGATCACGGACGCCTGGGGTGATGAACTGACCACCCAGGCACTCAGCGGCGTCGAGACGACTGGACACAACTTCCCCGTCGTCTGGATTGCCCGGCCACTTCGGGGCGGCGGCACGGAACGTGCACCGTGGCCTGCGGAGTCAGTACGTCCAGCATGAGGGCTTCCGCTCACCCTGTGTCCGGGCCAGCTCCCGGTAGGCGGCACCGGGTCCAGTGCCTCCGCGAGTGGTTCGAGCAGCCGGCGGGTGGGAACGGAATGCAACTGCGCCACCGTGACGCCCGTAACCGCTGGTCAGGGGGCTTGCTGGTCAGTCGCCAGCCGGGCCAGGCAGCCCCGTCGTACGCTGTGCCCTCCAAGCACCGACGAACGGCGACTAGCATGGGCTTCGGACACGCTGACAAGCTCGCTGCGATCACGGCCGCTGCTC
>DASQWR010000080.1:0-23208 GCA_035640155.1 Pseudonocardiaceae bacterium | reverse complement strand
TCGAGGACACCGCGGCCTGGCTGGTCTGCCATGCCACGCTGTTGGTGATCGCGGTCTTGCTGCGGGTGGCGTGGCGCAGCGTGTCTGACATCGTGGCGCGGGTGGTGGCTGATCGGGCCGGGCAGCTCGACCGGCTGGCGGGGCTGCGCCGGATCGGCGTGGATGAGATCTCCTACCGGAAGGGACAGCGCTACCTGCTGGTGGTCACCGATCATGACACCGGCCGGCTGGTGTGGGCCGGCAAGGACCGCACGAAGCAGACCCTGGGCGGTTCTTCGACGATCTCGGCGTCGAGCGCGCTGCGGCGCTGACCCACGTCTCCGCGGACGGGGCGGAGTTCATCCACACCGTCCTCGCCGAGCGGGCACCCCGTGCGGTGTTGTGCCTGGATCCCTTCCACGTGGTGGCGTGGGTGACCAAGGCCCTCGGGTGAGGTCCGCCGCGGGCTGGCCGCTGGGCTGCGCCGCGGCGGGCGCGCCGAGCAGGCCGCCAGCATCACCAACACGCGGTGGGCGCTGCTGAAAAACCCCGACTCGCTGAGCGGCGGCCAGCGCAGCACGCTGGCCGCCATCCAGGCCATCCAGGCCATCCAGGCCATCCACGGGCCCCTGTACCGCGCTTACCTGCTGAAAGAGCAACTCCGGGCGATCTTCCAGGCCCGCGATCTGGCCGCCGCGACGAAGCTGCTCATCGGATGGCTCGCCTGGGCGCAGCGCTGCCGCCTGGACCCGTTCGTCACACTCGCCAAGACGATCCAGCGCTACCGGCAGCTGATCCTCAACACTGTCGCGCACGGCCTGTCCAACGCCCGATCCGAGGCCACCAACACCCACCTGCGGCTGCTCGCCCGCCGCGCCTACGGCTACCGCAGCCCCGAGGCGCTGATCGCCATGGCCGACCTCACCCGAGGCGGACTCTGCCCGCCACTCCCCAGACGATCATGAAAATCACCCACAGGAACGTCAGTAGAGCCCGTGCGCGGCGCCTCGAACTGCGAGGGAGTGCGCCTTGAGGTCGCTGGTCACCGTCAGCTCCTCGGTCAGGGGCGAGCCTCGTAGACGAGATTGAACGGGGTTTCCGCCACACGACGGAAGGTGCGGAATCCCGCCGCTTCCACGACGGCGCCGACGGCGGCCTCACCGGCCTGGTTGCCCAGCGGGTCGTCGGCACCTTCAGAGATGGCATGCGGCACGCAGAGGAAGGTGGAGAACGAGTAGAACACCCGGCCAACCGGATTGAGGTTCTCGGCAGTCGAACCGCCAGCGTACGGTTCGACAATCAACCAGGCGCCGTCCTCGCCGAGGACAGCCCGGACGTGCAGGGCGGCACCGACCGGGTCGCCCATGTCGTGCAGGCAATCAAACGTCGTCACCAGCCCGTAGCCCGTGCCGGAAAAAGTCCTGCGCCCGGGCCACGGCGAATTCGCAGCATTCAACCAGGCCCGCCTCAGCGGTCGCCTTCCGCGCGAAGCTCGATCGATCTCACGTGTGGATCGAACCCCCCTGACGGATGAGGTCGCATACGTGTCGGCCAGAATGCGGGTCGACGCTCCCAGCCCGCAGCCGACATCGGCTACTGGGATGCCCGCGGCCAACCGCTCTGGTAATCCAGCGATCGCCGGGATCCAGGAGCTCACGAGGTTCGCGACATAGCCGGGGCGGAAGCACCGTTCGCAGCCAGTGAAGACGTCCGGGTCGTGTCGCCCCAGGCCATCCCGCGACCAGTCCGAAACGCGTCGAGGATCGTCGACCGATCGGACAGGCACGCCACCGCCAGCTGGAACGCCCCCGGCAGTACCAGTCCGGCCGGATCGGCGAAGGCCAGCGCTTGCGCCTCGGTCATCGAGTAGTGGCCCGTGCCGGTGTCGTACGAGATGTAGCCGCCGGCTGCCTGACCGGCCAGCCATTCGCGCGCATACCGTTCTGCGGTGCCCGTGTAGGCTGCCAGTTCGGTCGGTGTAAGCGGCCCCGCCTCGGCCAACGCCTGGTAGAGGCCGAGCTTGTCACCGATGATGATGTTGCCAGCGGAGACGGTCGCGCCGAGATCGTTTACCAGCCGGACCAGCACGTCGACGTGTGAATGGCCGCCGCCGACGGCTTCGCGGCCCGGTCAGCGGCTACTTCATCTGGCCCACCGACACCGACGATCTGGTGCAGTTGCTCGCCGGCGGCTCCGCCGTGGTCCAGGGGCTTCCTAGCAGCACCTGCCGGCGGTTTCTACGACTCGACCCGCTCCATCGCGCGGCGGGCGAAGGCCGGGGCGTGCTCGGGCCGAAGGCCGAGGCCGAGCAGCCGGGCGGGGATGTAGGACAGCTGCGGGAACCGCGCGAACAGCTTGATCATCGCCGGGGGCGGGCCGTTGCGTTTGCCTTCCATGACCGGGCGCATCACCATCCGGTGAAGTATCCGTTGCAGGCCCTGCACCAGCGTCGTGGGCAGCAGGCGGCGGGACCGGATCGCCGCTAGGTCGCCCAGGGTCGGCCGACCCTGGCGAAGCGGCTCTGCCAGCAAAGTTGCAGCGGCGACGGCGTCCTGCACGGCCAGGTTGATGCCCACCCCGCCGACCGGGGACATGGCGTGGGCCGCGTCGCCGATGCAGAGCAGGCCGTCGATGTGCCACTGGCCCAGCAGGTTGAGCCGCACGTCAAGGAACTTGACGTCGTCCATCGTCTCCAGCTCGTGCACCCGGTCGGCGAACTCGGGACAGACCTCGGTCACGTTGGCACGGAACGCCTCGATGCCTTCCGTGCGGAGGTCGGCGCCCTTCGGCGCGAGGTAGGCGATCTGGAAGTAGCCGGTGCGCGGCAGCGGCACGGCGAACCGGCGGTTGCGCATCCGCGGGACGAGCATGCCCGCGCCTTCGTCATCGTGGCGGGACAGGCGGAACCACCAGACGTCGAACGGGCAGTCGTACTCGGTGGGCTTCAGCCCCGCCTCGCGCCGGGCAAGTGACCAGCGGCCGTCGGCGGCGATGACCAGGTCCGCGCGGAGCTCGCCTTCGGTGCCCTCGGCCGTCTTGTAGCAGATCCCGGTGACCCGGCCGCCTTCGCGGATCAGGCCCGTCATCTCGGTGTTCATCCGCAGCGTGAAGGTCTCTTCTTTGGCGGCGCTGTCGGCGAGCAGGTCAAGGAAGTCCCACTGCGGCACCATCGCGATGTAGGGGTGTCGCACTTTCAGCCGGGTCAGGTCGGCCAGCGTCATCATGGCGCCGTCGTCGGTGGGGAACCCGGCCGCGGTGAGCTCGCTGTGCGGCACGGCGTCGAACTTCTCGCCCAGTCCCAGTTCGTCGAGCAGGGTCAGCGTTGAGGGGTGCACCGTGTCGCCGCGGAAGTCCCGCAGGAAGTCCGGGTGCTTCTCCAGCACCGTCACCCCGATCCCGGCCCTGGCCAGCAGCAGCCCTGCCACCATGCCGGCCGGGCCACCCCCGACAACCACGCAGCCCGTGCGTCCGGTCATCTCAACCACTCCTTTGATCACTCGTTGAATATGTTCACCTAGACCGGCCGGTGCGTCAAGCACGGCATCGGTGAAAGGCGTCCCCCCATCCACCGATGGCGGGGCAACATGCAGAAAGATGGCGGTCTAACCAGGGATTCTTACCGGCCGATTATGATCGAGGGCGCGTTCCCTGTGGACCGCCAAGCAGTGATGGCTGATGGCGACGCAGAGCTACCAAGACGAACGTAAGTAGGTAGACTCACGTGTCAGGCCGTGATGTAGCGAAGGTTGGGGTCGACGAAGAAGCCACGAACTTCTTCTGGCGCTGTTGTGTTGACGGATGGCCAGCTCGGGCAGGTTGTGCTGATGTGTCGTCGTCCTGCTGGTGGGCCAGCGTCGAGGTCCCGCTTCCCCGCGTGCCGCTTCCCGCCGGCGGTGATCGTGGTGGCGGTGTGCTGGTACCTGTGCTACGGCCTGTCCCATCGCGACGTTGAAGAGCTGCCTGCCGGCCGGGCTGCTTACCCGGCTTGCGCCCCGACCGGGCCCGCGACGGGTCCGCGACGACCGCTTCGTGGCCCGCGTCTTGTCCCACGGCGCATCCGAGGACGGCGGCCGCGAGGAGTTCGACCAATCCGTCCCCAACCGCCGCTGCAGCCACTCCGCTCACCGGTCCGGGCGTTCACTCGGCCACAGCGGTAAACGCGCTATGAGCCGCCGGCGATGTAGGACTGCAGGTATGCCCGGTCGGCCTCCAGCTCGCCGATTCTTGCCTTCACCAGGTCGCCCATACTGACAATGCCAGTGAGCTCGCCGTCGACTATCACCGGCAAATGCCGGATTCGCCGTTCGGTCATGGTCCGTAGGATGTCGTCCACCTCGTCGGTGGGCACGCAGCTGACCACCTCGACGTTCATGATTTCCGAGACTGGGGCGGCAACGAGTGAGGCCCCGTGCTGGTGCAGGAGGCGGACGAAGTCCCGCTCCCACACCATGCCGACCACCGCGCTGCCGTGGACGACCACCACGGCCCCGACCCTGCGTTCAGCCATCTCGGCGACCACGCTGGCCACCGAGGCGTTGGGCGTAACCGTCGCGACACTCGGCCCCTTGGCGCGCAGTACATTCGCTATTCGCACTGGAAGGTCCCTCCGATCGACTGGCCGAGACCGTGGAGCTGAGGATACGTCCGGCTCGAGCGGGACGAAAGGGGGTGCACTCCCCAACTTCGCCACCTCTCGAAGTCGAGGTCGGTGTCAGCGCACCCTCCAGTGCGAGCAACCAGCGCTTGACCACGAACCCTCCACCAAAGCCACCCAGCCCGTCGGCGGCCAGAACACGGTGACACGGCACCCGCTCACCCGTTTGCTCGGCGCCGGCGCTGAACGCGCCCTGCGGGCGGACTTCAGGCTCCAGTCGACCAACAGCCCGAACGCGCGGTGAGGTTTCCCCCACGGCACGGACACCTCCCCTGAGGTGGCCGCTGCCACCGGGAAGGATGCCCTTGTGCCCCCGCCACCGGGGATAGGCCGCTTCTCGTGGCGCCGGAGGGGTGAGCGTTGGAGCCGGTGCGCCTCAGAAGATCGAGTCTCCGGACACGCCGGGGGCTTCAGTCTCGCCGCGGCGGCAACGCTGGTGGACTTGGCGTCACGATCCCGAATCACGAAGGTGAACCCGGCCACCCGGTCGCCGAGGTCCATCAGTAGGTTCCGCGCCTGCTGAGCAACCCCAAGCACGGCTGGGGCTCGCGGTGATGCCCACCAGGTGGACGCGGCGGGTGGCGTGCTCCATGACGAACAGCACGAGAGCCGGTGACCCAGCAGGTGTCGACGCAGAAGAGGTCAGTGGCGAGGATGCCGTGGGCTTGGGCAACCAGGAACTGTCGCCAGCTCGGCCCGTTGCGGCGAGGAGCGGGATCCACGCCGGCCCGCTTCAGGATCAACCACACCATGCTGGGCGCAAGCTGGTAGCCGAGCCGAGCGAGTTCGCCCTGGATCCGCCGGTACCCCCAGGTCGAGTTCTCCGAGGCAAGCCGCAGCACCAGTCGGCGTGGCTCGGAGGCCGTGGACCGGCCCCCAGTGCGGCGGCGTCGATGCGGGGTCCAGCGTCGCGCCACCAGGTCCCGGTGCCACCACGTGACCGTGGCGGGGGTGATGATCCGATGCAGTCGGCAGGCTTGGGCAGCAACCTGGTCAGCGCTGCGAACCCCCCACGATCCGCCCACGACAGGCGCGGCCGCCGGACCTGACGACGTAACACGGCGACTTCATGACGCAGTACCAGGATTTCCGAATTCTTCGACCTGGAGCTGCGGGCCAGCAGCCCGAGCCAGGCCACGAGCTGTCGTCAGGTGAGATAGAGCAGTCGTACCATCACAGCTGGCGATCGTGCTGACGGCCACCGTGCAGCGATGCCGCAGGTCAGCGCAATGGACGGCCGATTCGGGCACCCACAGCTTGCCTCACCGCTTTGCTGCATGGGGAGAAGGCTCTTCGCCGTAATGCAACAGTGCCGTCCGCACCCGCACCGCCGCAGACCAGAACCCAGGGAGTTCCCATGGCCTTCTCCCCCGTCCGCCTCAACCACGCCGTCCTGTTCGTGTCCGACCTCCAACGGGCAGTGCGCTTCTACACCAACACCTTCGGCATGGACGTCATCGCCCAGGAGCCGCGGGCCGACGCCGCCTTCCTGCGGCTGCCCCGATCGGGCAACCACCACGACCTCGGCCTCTTCGCCATCGGCACCGCCGGTGGACCAAAGCGCCAGGGCACCATCGGCCTGTATCACCTCGCCTGGCAGGTCGACACCATCGACGAGCTCGCCCAAGCCAACCGGGCGCTGCTCGACAACGGCGCCTACACCGGTGAGTCAAGCCACGGCGCCACCAAGAGCGTCTACGGCGCCGATCCCGACGGCAACGAGTTCGAGATCATGTGGATGCTGCCCCGCGACCACTGGGGCGCCTACGAGCACGCGGCGCCAGTCGACCATCTCGACCTCGCCGCCGAGGTCCGCCGCTGGAGCGGTGTCAGGACCGCGGGCCGGATCGTCCCCGAACCCGTCGAGAGCAAATCATGACCAGCGACTTCGTTATACTGTCTGGCCGGTGCTTGTGGTACGGCACGCCGTTCCACGGCGCGAGCTCCAACACCGCGCGGGCCTCAGCGAACGCCGCCAGCGCGTCAGCCGGAAGCGCGTCAATCTGCTGCTGTGACTGATCGTCGGTGATGACTTCGTACACCGCGGCTACAGGCCCAGTCGGGCCTTGGTCCGCCGCAGCGACTCGTCGGCCAGGATGTCTTCACCGGTCAGCCTGGTGGCCGCCCGGCGGTACATGGCCCGGTGGGCGTCGGCCCCGCTCGCCGCAGTCAGTCGCGCCACCCGGCGCCAGGACTCCAGCGTCTCCAGCACCTCGGACAAGTCCAGCGTCTCGGTCGCCCTGGCCATCACCTCGCGCCACTGCTGGTCAAACTCCGCGGCCTCCTCCGGGATCAGCGCGGCGCGGACCTCGACCGGGGACGTGTCGGCGAACAACTGTGTGCTGCGGCCGTGCCGTGGCTCGGGAGTCGTCGCGGCAGTCACATTCACACCCCTAGCCTGTGGGTGCCGAACCCGTCAGCCATGGCTGTGACTTGCGACATCGCTGAATGGAGGTCATCGGGCATGATCGCTGGCCGGGACGGTACGACCGCTGGCAGCCCCAAAATGAATGGTGCATCGTGATCACCAGGGAGGGGTTGGTCATTCGGTGCGCAGCGCCACCACGGGGTCGAGCCTGCCCGCGCGGCGTGCGGGCACCACGCCGAAGAACACGCCGACCGCTACCGAGACGCCGAAGGCGAGCACCGGCGACCACCACGAGATCAGCGCGGGCAGCGGCGAGAGCCGGTCGACCAGCAGTGCGCCGCCGACGCCGAGCGCGATGCCGATCAAGCCGCCGACGGTGGTGAGCAGGATCGCCTCGACCAGGAACTGCGACAGGATGTCCCGCTGCCGGGCCCCGAGCGCCTTGCGCAGGCCGATCTCCCGGGTCCGCTCGCGGACGCTCACCAGCATGATGTTGGAGACGCCGACCCCGCCGACCACGAGGGAGATCGCGGCAATGGCGGCCAGCAGCAGTGTGAGCAGGCCGAGGATGCGCCCGACCGTGCCAAGGATCTGAGTCTGGGTGACCGCGGAGAACTCCTCACCCGGATAACGGTCCCGGAGGGCGTTCACCAGCCGGGATTGCAACAGGTCGATGCCTTCGGCGCTCGGCGCCTTGACAGCGATCGCGTCGACCCGGTCCACCCCGAACAGCCGCTGCGCGGTGGTGACCGGAATGTGCAGCTCCTCGTCCCGGCTCACCCCGAACGCCGAACCGACCTCCTCGTAGACGCCGACGACGCGGAACCGGACGCCCGCGATGGTGACCTGCCGCCCGATGGGGTCGACGTCACCGAAGAGGCGGTCGGCGGCGGCTGACCCGAGCACGCTCACTCGGCGGCGGGTGTCGATGTCGGTGCCACTGATCGCCCGGCCGCGGATCACTGGACGGTCGTACACCCGGGTCTGGTTCTCGGTGACGCCGAAGACCGAGGCGAATGCTTCGTTGGTCCCGAAGCGGACGGCCTCACCGGACGCCACGAACGCCACGACGCTGCCTGGGTCATCGACAACACGAGCAGCCAGCTCGACGTCGGCGAGTTGCAGCCGGCTCACCGTCGGCGCGGACCCGAACTCGAACTTCCCGGGGACGATGATGATCAGGTTCGAGCCGAGCCCCTCGACCTGCTGCTCGACCTCCCGCTTCGCACCAGTGCCGATCGCGACCAGCAGGACGACGGCGGCGACACCGATAATGACGCCGATCATCGTGAGGCCGCTGCGCAACCGGTTGGCGCGCAGCGCCTCGAGCGCGACCCGGAACGCCTCGGCACCTCTCACGCCGACGCCCCCTTTCCGGTGATCACAAAAGATCTCCGTCGCTATCGGGCTGAAATCCTTCGTGATCACGCGAGGGTCCGCCGGAGTCGTCCTCGATAAGCCCATCGCGGACGCGGATCTGGCGACGCGCGTGCTCGGCGACGGCCAGTTCATGAGTCACGAGCACCACGGCGACGCCCCGCTCCGCGTTGAGCCGGTCGAGCAGACCCAGCACCTCGGTCCCGCTGCGCGAGTCAAGGTTGCCGGTCGGTTCGTCCGCGAAGACGACACGGGGTTCGCCAACGAGGGCGCGGGCGATGGCGACACGCTGCTGCTCGCCGCCAGAGAGCTGGTTGGGCCGGTGATCCACGCGATGCGTCAAGCCGACCGCGTCCAGCGCCTCGCGGCCCAGTTGCCGCCGCTCGGCACGCCGTACGCCGCGATAGACCAGCGGCAGGCAGACGTTCTCCAGCGCGGTGAACCGCGGCAGCAGCTGGAACGCCTGGAACACGAACCCAATCGTGCGGTTGCGGAGCTCGGCGAGCTCGGTGTCGGAGAGTGCGGAGACGTCGCGGTCGTTGATGCGCACGACGCCGACGGTCGGCCGGTCGAGAGCGCCGAGCAGGTGCATGAGCGTCGACTTGCCGGAGCCGGACGGGCCGGTGACCGCGACGTACTCCCCCCCGTCGAGGCGCAGCGTCACCCCCCGCAGCGCCGCCACGTGCACGCCTCCGAGGCGGTAGGTGCGGGTGACGCCGACCGTCTCGATCACTCGAGCTCCTGGCCCTCGCCGACACGATCGGCGCTGCGTACGACCACGCGGTCACCGGGCTCGAGGCCCTCGGCCACCTGGACGTAGATATCGCCCTGCGCGCCGAGCTGCACTACCCGGCGCGCGGCACGCCCGCGTTCCATCACCCACACCGTGTCGCGGGCGCTGTCACGCAGCACCGCGGAGGACGGCACAGCGACGGCGTCCTTGGCCTCGCGCACGCGCAACGCCACGACGGCGCTCATCCCGGGCCGCGGTTGCGGGGCCGGCGAGCGGTCGCCCAGCTGGCCTCCGCCGAGCTCGAGCCGGACCCGGTATGAGACGCCGCCGCGTGCCGAGGTGGTGGGTGCCACGTCGACGCTGCGGACGACGGCGTCGTACGACGCTCCGGGTACCGCGTCGAGCTCCACCTCGGCTCGCACGCCCGGCTGCACCAGCAGGACGTCGGTCTCGTCGACGTCGGCGGTGAGCGACAGGCTCGAGACATCGGTGATCGTCGCGATCGTCGCGCCCACCTGCACCGGGCTCCCCTCGACCACCGGCGAGCCGGGGGTCGAACCTATACTGCCGCCGACTCCGCCCGCGCTCGCCGACCCGAGCAGTTGGCCGGCCTGACCCTGCGCCTCGGGAGGCAGCTCACCGAGCAGGGCCGAGATGTCGCCGGCGGCGCTGCCGCCGGTCCCGGTGCCGAGCGAGACGACGCCGGACAGCGGAGCTCGTACCGTCAGCGCCTCGACCGTCCTCTCGGCTACGGCGAGGGCCGCCCTGGTCTGTACGCGCTGCGCGGCGGACAGCGACCCGAGCGCCCGACCGAGACTGACGAATCCGGCGTTGAACCGCGCAATGGCAGCGCGGGCATCGGCGCTGGCGGCAGCGTACTCCGCCTCACTCTGCGCGACCCGGGCGAGTGCGTCCGTGCGCAGCCGAGCGTCCGGAATCTGCTGGGCGGCTTGTCGAGCCGCCGCAAACGCCCAGCCCGCCGCAGCGTCGGCGCGCGTGCCGGGATCGGACGGATCGAGACCGGGCACCCTGACCTGGCCAGCTCGCGCGGCTTGGGCGTGGGCGTCCTGCGCCTGGCGCAGCTGCTCCTCCGCGGCCGGTGAGTCGATCACGAGGATCACCTGACCGGCCTTGACATGCTGACCCTCGTGCACGTCGATCCGCTCGACCGTGCCGTTCGCGAGTGCCGTCAACGTCACCGACGCCCGCGCAACCACCGTGCCGGCAGCTTCGACGACCTCTGTGACGGTGCGTCGCTGGACGGTGCCGACCTGGATCGCAGGCTCATCATCGCCGGAGCAGCCGGGCAGGGCGACCGTCAGCAGGGCACCCGCCAGCAGCAATCCCGCTGATCTCACCGGTTCATGGTAAGGACCACTGTCGAGACCGAGCCGGTCTCCGATGGTGCCGCCGGTTGTGACACCGATCTCCCGGCTTGGAGGTCCGGCGCAAGGAGGCGTGGTGGTCGAGGCTCACACCGCGATGACGGCGCCGCCGCGGCGCGGGTCGCCAGCACCGACCATTCGGCCCTCTGGGTCGCGCCGCACCGCCTGGCAACCGCCGAAGAAGATATTGGGCCCGTTGAAGCGCGCGATCGCGATCCCTTCCAGGTCCGTGGGCTCGGCGCCGGGCTCGACGTAGAGCACGCCCTCTTCCCAGTGCAGCCGCGGGGCCTCGACTGCCTCGGTGAGTCCCATGCCGCGATCCACGACGTTGGAGATCACCTGGAGGATCGCCGAGCGGATGCGGTTGGAGCCCGCCGAGCCCAGGACCAGCTCGACAGCGCCGTCCGCGCGCCGGACAAGCGTCGGCGCCATCATCGACGGCAGCCGGCGACCCGGAGGGTGCAGGTGGAAGCCCGACGGGTTCAGGTCCGCTTCGCCCAGCATGTTGTTCAGGTGCAGCCCGGTCCCCGGGACGACTACGCCCGAGCAGGACCCGTTGCTGACCGTCGTCGTGCAGGCCCAACCGTCCTCATCGATCGCCGAGATGTGCGTCGTGTTGCCGCGACGGGCGCCGAGGAACTCCTCCTGGAAGCCGCGGAGGTGCAGGCCCTGGAGGTGCAGGCCCTCCATGAACGCCGCGGTGCGCGCGCGCTGGATGTCGATCATTGCCGTGACGAGCCGCTCGCGGGTGGGCGGGGCCGGCTCGCGGTCCAGCTCGGCCAGGACCGCCGAGATCAGAATGCCGCCGGCCGAGGGCGGGGGGTTTGTCCGCACACGCAGGCCGCGGTAGGGGACGTCGATCGGATCACGCGGCACCACCTCGTACGTGGCCAGGTCGGCGGGCGAGAGCATGCCGCCGCGCTCGCCGACCCAGTCGCACACAGCCGTGGCGACCTCGCCAGTGTAGAACGGCGCCGCACCCTCGGCCGCCAGGCGCTCCAGGCCGTCGGCCACATCCGGCAGACGCAGGACCTCGCCCTCGCGCGCCGGCGCCTTGGCGAATAGGGCGCGCGCCTCCGGGGAGCTTGTAATGATCGGCGATAGCAGCTCGAGGATGTAGGCCTGCTGGGTGTTGAGCGCCACGCCTTTACGGGCCAGCCGCACTGCGGGCGCCACCAGCTCAGCCAGGGGCAGCGATGCGAACGTCCCGTGCGCCGCGCAGATCCCAGCCGGGCAGCCGTAGGTGCCCACGGAGGCGGCGCCCATATGGAAGACCTGGATCACGTCACCGAAGACGATCGAGACCGGCAGGAGCTCGGCGCGGCGCGGCGGGTCGCCGCCGCGCCCGGGCGCCTCCACGAAGAAGTCCAGCAACACGTCCTCCCCACTGGGGGCGCCGACAAGCATGTAGCCGCCAGCACCCAGGCCCGTGAGCAGCGGCTCGCAGGCGAAGGACGCGCACATCGCGGCGAGGGCGGCGTCGACCGCGTTGCCGCCCGCACGAAGCGCGCTCGCGCCAGCTTCGGCGGTCAGCGGATGCCCGGCGGCCACGACTCCCCGCGTCATCGCGGCAGTGTGACCGAACGGGCCCGCGGGTGAACCGCCGGGGGCCGCGCCCAACCGCGAGGATGAACTCAGGACCTCGACGTCCGTGGCGCTGCGCACGGTATACCAGCGCAGCTTGATCAATGTCGGGCACCGGGCGCAAACCTCTCAAGTCTCGCGCTCCCTGACGCCGTCGGACGCCGCGCTGACACCCTGTCCAAGCGGTGTCGCTGCGGCGCTGCACCCGATCTACACCGCGCCCACCGCCGAGGCCGCGGAGACCGAGCTGCTGGCCTTCGCCGACTCCGAGTTCGGCCGTCGCTACCCGGCGCCCGTCGCGACCTGGGAGAACGCCTGGAAGCGGATCATCGGAGAGCGGTGATGGTGCTGGCCTCGCCTGGGTCGAGGTGTTGCGCGAAGTACTCGCGGATCGCGCCGAGGAACGCCGTGGTCGAGGCATTGAGGACCTCGCGGGGTGATCAGTGAGCACGGGTAGGTAATGCGCAGATTGTCCGAGTCACCCTGGCGTTCGACCAAGTCGCTCTTGGCCATGGCGGTGACGACCCGGGGCGTACCCTGGGCAGCGGAGGTGACGACGTGTGCTTGAGTCGACTCAGGATCCGGCCCCTGACCCGTGACGACGGGGCGGCCCTCGACGCCGTGTTCGCCGGAATGGGCGAGCAGAGCCGGTTTTTCCGATTCCACAGCCCGGCGCCGCGGCTCAGCGGTGGAATGCGCCACGCGCTGCTCCACCTCGACGGGCGGGACCGCGCGGCGCTGGTCGCCGAGTTGCCGAGCCCCGATGGCTGGGCACCGATCGGCATCGCCCGGTTGGTCCGTACCGGTGAGCGGCAGGCCGAGTTCGCCGTGGCGGTGGTCGATCGCTGGCAGCGCCACGGGGTGGGTCAGCGCCTGCTGGAGGCGTTGGGCGACTTCGCTGCCGAGCTAGGCTACACCGAGCTCTACGGCGACGTCCACCCCGAGAACAAGGTGATGTTACGGCTGCTGCAGCGGGTCTTCCCGAGCGCGATACCGCGGTGGGACAAAGGCGTCGTCCGGGTCCCACTGCCCGATCGACCCGATCGAGGTGACCCACGAGAACCTGCTCGCGGCGCAGTCGTCGGCCGGTGAGGTGGGCGGTCACATCCGTTCGTCAGGCAGCGCAGACGATCCCGGGGTACGGTGAGGAGTGCTGATGTTGCGCCCGCCCGGTATCTACCGCGCGCAAGACGACACATCGTTGTTGATCGACATTCTGGATGCTGGCGACTTCGCCGATGGCCGTGACGTGCTGGATGTCGGCACCGGTGGCGGCGCACTCGCCATCGCTGCAGCCCGGGCAGGGGCCGCCTCGGTGAGCGCAGTGGATCTCTCGCTGCGTTCGGTGCTGACCGCGCGGGTGAACTGCCGGCTGAACCGGGCCGACGTCACCGTGCACCGCGGAGACCTGTTCGCTCCGGTTCGCGGCCGGAGGTTCGGTCTGATCTTGACCAATCCGCCGTACGTACCGGCCGCGACCAATGTGCTTCCGCGGTATCGCCTGGCCCGGTGCTGGCACGGTGGGTGGGACGGACGAGCCCTGCTCGACCGCATCTGTGACGGTGCTCCGCCGGCGCTCACCGAGACCGGGGTGCTCCTCCTGGTGCAGTCCGAGGTGTCCGGCGAGGACGCCACCATCGAGCGGCTCAGCGCTGGCGGCCTGCAGGCGTCGGTCGTCGCTCGAGTGACCGTGCCCTTCGGACCGGTCATGCGTGCCCGCGCCGATGCCCTCCAGGATCGAGGTTTGTTGCGCCCCGGCCAGACCGATGAGGAGCTCACCGTCATCGAGGCCCGCCGTGCCCGGTGACCGCGCCTGCCGAGTCGAACCGACCGAGGAGGGACCGGTCCTGATCCACGGGCCGGTGGAGTTCGTCATGCCCGACGGGCGGCGTGAGCGGTCGGATCGGCCTGTCACCGCGCTGTGCACCTGCCGGCGCAGCCGGCGCTATCCGATCTGCGACACCAGTCACCGCCGACGGGTACCACCGGCGCATCGGGACAGATGACGTGAGGACCCCGATGTCGATCACGATGCGCCTCGATCGGCCCGACCACCGCTCCCCTGTCCTGCCGCAGCCACGCGGGCCCCTGTCCGCCGTGGTGCTGCGACGCATGGAGGGGGATTGGTGGACATCCGCTGCGGAACGTCGGATCGACGATCCCTACAGCGAGGATGCGCAGCTGGCGTTGTACTGCTGCTACGAACTGCACTACCGCGGTTTCGACGGTGTCTCCGAGCGGCTGGAATGGGATCCGGAGTTGTTGCGGGTCCGCCACGCGATCGAGCGCGCCTTCTTATCCGCGTTGCGCCGTGATGTCCGCGGCGGGGATGACGTCAGAGCCGAGGTCGACGCGCTTCTGACGGAGCCGCCCGACGCCTGGGGCGTGTCGCACCACCTCCGCCGAGACGGGGAGCTCTGGCAGCTGCGGGAGTACGTGGCGCATCGCTCGATGTACCACCTCAAGGAGGCCGACCCGCAGGCTTGGGTGATCCCCCGGCTTCCCAGTCCGGTCAAGGCCGCCCTGGTCACCGTGCAGCACGACGAGTACGGTGCAGGAGACCCGCACCGGGTGCACGCCCGGCTGTTCGCGGACATGATGGACGAGCTCGGCCTGTGCTCGGACTACGGGGCGTACCTCGACGCAGCCCCGGCCGCCACCCTCGCGGAAGTCAACCTCATGTCGATGTACGGACTGCACCGGGCGCTGCGGGGTGCCCTGATCGGTCAGTTCGCCACCGTGGAGCTCACGTCGTCCCCCGGCTCCGACCGCCTCGTGCGCGCCCTGCGTCGCCTGGGATGCGGGCCGGCTGCCATCGCCTTTTACGATGAGCACGTCGAGGCGGACGCCGTGCACGAGCAGATCATGCGGCGGGGGGTCCTCGCACCGCTTCTCGAGGCTGAGCCCGAGCTCGCCGCCGACGTCGTCCTCGGGATCCAGACCAGCACCCTGCTGGGCGACCGGCTCGCCGAGCACCTGCTCGGGAACTGGACCCTGGGGAGGCCGAGCCTCCGCACGCCCTTGCCGACGCGCGGCACCACCACAGGGGCACCGCTTGCGGAACGCTGCGCCGACCAGGCGCCCGGGACGAAACGATGACGTGCGCGAGTCGCCGAGTAGTTCGCGAGGTGCGGTGCTCGGCTTACCCCATGTCGGCCGTGTCGGGCATCGGCGCCCGTGACATCCCACATCATCGAGCCGCTGGTCGATCACCCGTCGCACTGGCACTAGGCGAAGATCGTTCGGTCCGGCTGCAGGGTGACGGTGCCGGAGGTCGAGCCGTTCCAGATGTGGCCTTGGCCGTGATAACGGGGCGTCAGATACGACCAGTGGAGGTTGCCCGACATCATGTAGCCGAGCGCCGCCAGGTACGCCTGCACATCTGGCCGCTGCCCGATCGCTCCGGCAAGGATGTGATCGCGCTTGACGAGAAACTCCCGCTCCCGAGTGTCGATCACGTCGCACAACTTGTCGATGGCGCCCTTCAGGTCGAGACCGTCCTGGAAGATGAACGCCGAGACGGCGTTGGCGAAGTCGTTCTTGCTGCACTCGGCGCGGAAGGAGAACAGGTCGTTGGCGAGGATCAGGTAGTCCAGAGCGGTGGCGATGAGGTCACCCAGTGGTCCGTCACCCGGGAGGGGCCCGGGGAGGTCGTCGGTCAGGTCAATCTGCAGCCCGTGCTCGGCGAGTAGAAAGTACATCTTGCCGCCAACGCTGTTGCGGCGGGTGCACATGAGGTCTCGTAGTCGAGGACCCGGCCGGCTGCGCGCGAGGTGATTTCGGTGAAGCATGCGTCGAGGAAGCAGCTGACGGAGGCGGCGAACCGCTCCCGCTGCCCCGGAGCCATCGGTGAGACGATCCGCCCGTCCTGCTTCTTCTGGAAGATCTCGTAACCCGTGTGACGCGTCGGCCAGCGGTAGCCGGTGGGTGGCCAGGTCGGTGACGCCGAGCGGGTCCGCATCGTGGATGCACGAGGGGCATGATGTCATTGATCCACCGCTTGACGTGCACCTGGCCCATCGTCACCTTGATGCCCTTGTCGAACATCTGCAGCATCGGCATCGGATCGGCGGCCCCACCGTAGACCCCGAGAACGAATAGTGCCACTGGGTCGGCACGAGCACCGGAGGAGAAATGACAGAGTGTATCCGGCAGATCGGCGCCGCGACGGTGCCGACTCTTCTTTATGGCACTGCCTGGAAGGAGGAGCGAACCGCAGATGTCGTCGCGCAGGCCCTCAGGATGGGATTCCGTGGATTTGACACGGCGAACCAGCGTCGGCACTACCGCGAATCCGAGGTCGGGCGAGCGCTGCTAGCCGAGTTGGAGCGAGGAACGCTACGCCGCGAAGACCTCTTCGTGCAAACCAAGTTCACCTTCCGGAGGGGCCAGGATCACCGGATTCCCTATAATCCGGCCGCGCCCGTCGCCCAGCAGGTTGAACAATCCTTCGACAGCTCGCTGTCACACCTCGGCGTGGATGTGATGGATTCTTATCTGCTGCACGCTCCCTCTGTGGCGCAGGGACTGGCCAGGGCCGACTTCGAAGCTTGGCGCGTCATGGAAACCCTCCACGACGCGGGTCGGGTGCGCTTTCTCGGAGTGAGCAACTTCGCGCCCGATCAGCTCGCAGCCCTGCTCCGCGCAGCGCGGGTGCGCCCGACATTCGTCCAAAACCGTTGCTACGCATCGCGGGGGTGGGACGCGAGCGTGCGCGCCATCTGCACTAGCGAAAGCGTCACCTATCAGGGATTCTCGATACTGACCGCCAATGAACGAGTCATCGGCAGCTCACTCGTCCACGACATCTCCCGCCGCCACCAGCGCACCCCGGCACAGGTGATCCTCCGCTTTGCACTCCAGCTAGGAATGATCGCGCTCACCGGCACAACCAACCCCCAGCACATGGCGGATGACCTCGCCGTGTATGAGTTCGAGCTGACCTTTGCGGAGGTGAATTCGATCGAGCACGCCGGAACCTAGGAGAGACCACCTAACGCACGTGGTGCCAGCCATCACGTTGAAGCCGGGAATTCGAGAACATCGCCTCCAACCTGCAGATCACCAGCCACGAGACCGCAGCTTGACCCCGTGACTGCGTGGGATGTCAGGCAGAGGTGCCTGTGTCGCTGTCTAGGCCGCTGATCCTGACACTGACCGGTCCCTGGATCGTGAGGTCCACGGTCCGCGTCTCGCCGTCGATGGTGACCTTGACCCCCGACAGGGTCAGCTTGACGTTGGCCTGCCCGGTCACGCTGACATCAGAGTCGGTGTCGGACTCAACCTGATCGACGGCGCTCGGCGTCCCGCCGCGCGGTCCGTCGAGGTCCCTCGACTCACTAACCGCCGCGGCATTGCCGGCCTCGACTGCGTCCGCAGCCGCGTCAAGGTGCTCAGCGGCCTCGCGGTAGTGGTCCGCCCTGGCCCGCAGATCGGCAGGCTCCGGCATCGAATCGGCGTCCTCCTGCACGGTCCCCTGGTCGGTGACGGGAGCTGCTGGAGCGGGCGCTGGCGAGACGACCGGCTCCGGGGGCGCGATGGACGGTGCGGGCTCGGTGGTGGGCTCTGCATCGGGCTCATCGGGCAGAGGAACGAACCCGCCATCCTCCACAGAGACAGAGTCCTCTGCCGTTTCAGAGCCCTCGGCATCGAGCTCAGGACCCGGCGCGGACTCGGATTCCTCCTGGGGTGTCCCCTGATTCGTGAGCCACTGGTCGCCGTGATCTGTTTCCGCCTCCGCGTTGCTGTCCGGGGGGGGCGGCGGAGGTGCCGGCGCGGCCGGAGTGACAGCCGGCACGGCCTCGGCAGGTCCCTCAGCTACCGCATTCGGGTTACCGCTTCCGGTCGCTCCGGCCCGCTTCGAGCAGGTGGGCCAGGCGCTCCAGCCTTGATCGGCGAGGGTGCGCTCGGCAATGGCGATCTGTTGCTCCCGGGTGGCCAGGTCCGCGCGGGGCGCATACGCTTCGCCGCCGTGGCCGTCCCAGGTCGGGTCACTGAACTGCAGCCCGCCGTAGTACCCGTTCCCGGTATTGATAGCCCAGTCGCTACCGCTCTCACAATCGGCGACGGCGTCCCAGGTGGCATCGGTCGCTGCGCCTGCCGGGCTGGTCACCAGCAGGGTCGTGCCGAGTGCCAAGGGGACCGTCATCACGGGTAGTGCTCGCCAGGGCCGTCGCAGCTGAGGCACCACGGCCGTCGTCGGCTCGGGGGCGACCGCAGGCATCCCCACGATCTTGGGGCCGTTCGAAGACCGGCGCAGCGAGCAGAGGACGCAGTCCTCACCCCGCCGTGATGTGCGCCCAAGCAGGTCGAGAGCACTGGAGATGCCGGTGCGCTGTACCGGCAGGCCGGCGAGGGAGTCCGCGAGCCATGTCGCGTCGTTTGGGATGACCCACCGTAAATCACGGAATCGGACACCTTGGGCCCAGGATGCCATCTTCAGAATGGCCTCCCGCTCGGGGCCGGTGAGGTTCGACCGAATCACTGGTCCTTGCGTTGCTGTCACACGTTCCTCCTTTGATCCCACGTTCGTCCTTTTGACGCGCACCGCTTAGCATAGCAGTTCGCCCGGGGGCGTCTAGAAATGGCTCTGGGCATCAGATGTCGAAGCCACCCTCCGGGCGGTGCTCCCACCAATGCACGTCGGTTGGCGGGCGGCGGCGGGTGTTCGTGCCGCAGTGAACCTCCCCGAGCTGTTCGTGGTAGGCGTACCAGTCGTCGATGAAACGAGCGTCACGGTCGGGCAACGCATCTCGAAACGCTCGCTCGAACGCGTCCTCGCCGGCGACGTGGGGGCCGTAGGGTCGCGGCACCACGCTGACATCGCCGATGACCAGGTGGTTGATCAAGTCGGGGAAGAATGCTGCCGTGCGTGGGTCGGCCGGTGCGGACGGCCAGAACAGCACCGGCAGTTCGATGACGTCGGCCTCGCCGATGTCGAGCTCCATCAACAGCATCTCGCGGTTCAGGTCCATGATCGTTTGAAAGGTGTCGTTGGCCTCCCAGAAGAGGAGGTCTGACCTCAGCTCCTGCACCCCTACCTCGGCCGGAGTGCCGGCCGCGGGATCCCCCCGGCGAAGCCCCTCGAACATCAGAGCGTCGCCGTGACCCTCGGCGATCAGCTTGTCGAGCACCCCCTGAGCTTTGCGCGGTGACGCCAGTAGTACCTGAAACCCCTTCTCGTTTCGCGCGGGCACGAAGTTGACGATCTCGTCCACGTGCCCGACGATCAGCCAGTCGGTATAGATCTCGATCGGCGCCTGGACCTTCTGGGCATGGAGAAAGCGGCGGAGCTCCGGCATCATCTGCCGCGTCGCCTCGCCGTAGTCTCCGTATTCCCGACCGCCAAAGACGATGCGCCCGAACGGATAATGACGGCCGCGGACGGTGACCGGCGGGCTCACCTCCAGGTTGCCAAAGGAGTCGAGCGAGTTCGGTGAGCTGCCCCCGAGCTGGAAGTGGCCGAGATCCGGCCCCACCTGAAGCCGGGACCAGTGATCCAGCTCCCTGTCACGTGGACTGTCGCACACCACTGGCAGCAGGTGTGTGGAGCTCTCACTGAACCCGAACTCGACCTCGTCCTGGATCCAGCGATCCCCCTGGTGCTCGTCAACCGAGACGATGCGCAGTGGCACGTCCAGCGTTGCGCAAACCTCCTCCAGCTCGCGCAGGAAGGTTTCGTTCGAGACGTCCGTGGCGCGGGTGTCGCAGGTATAGACCTCCTCCACCGGTAGCGTGTTCGGGGTCATGATCCACGGAGCCACGCGAACGAGCGCACGATCGTTGCCCACGGTCCGTCCCCGCTGGCGGAGCTGCAGCTCGAGCGAGAGCAGCCCCTCGAAGAAGGGCCCGGGGTACTCGTGGGCTTCGAGGAAGCACCGGACGCCCTCGGAGCCGAGCGGTGGCGAGACCGAGCGTGCCTGCGTACTCGCGTCCGTCGGGTCCACGCCCAGTAGGAGCTCGAGGCCTCCCTCCGCGGAGCGGTAAATGGAGATCCGAGCGGCCTCGTCGGGGGTGACTACGAGCACCAGCTCACACCCGAGTGGAAGCGGCGCCACGGTGGGGCGAATCATCACGTGAGTCAACTCGGAGTCCTCGGCCTGCCGCAGGGTAAGCGCCGCCGTGTCGCGATCGTTGTTGACGAGCGTGATCGCTCCTCGCTGGCCCTCACCCCAGACCCAGTTGCGCTTACCCTCCTCGTTGTCCCCGATGACGCCGTCGCGGTCGGCGTCCACGTCGACCCGTACGTGGAGCACGTACAGCTGGACCGACAACTCGTCGAGCACTCGCCCCGAACCATCGACATGATGGATGAGCGCTGTGTAGGCGCCGGCGCCTTCGGCGACGACTGACATCAGTCCCTCGTAGGGAAGCGGCGCGGGAACCGATTCGCCGGGTGAGAGGGTGACCCAGGAATCGGCCTTGACGTATCGAACCTGCAGTCCCTCCGAGCCCTCGACGAGGACGATGTGGCCGTCGCGCTTGTTGAACTCGAACCGCGCGCCAGTGCCCCGGGTCTGGACAAAGCTCAGCTCTGCCATCTGCATCTCCGCTCGCTTCAATTGTGCTGACGGCCGCCGACACCGGCATAGCGTCCTGGCAGCATGATGTTGCTCTCGAACTGGTCATTCCCGCAAGCAGTCACCCCGCCGGTGTGACCATCTCTGGGAGGCTGACCCCGAGCAGGGCGTCACGGAAGGCCAGCCTCGCGGGCCTGAGTGGCACTCGAGGCATGTCTGCGGGGGCGGCAGGCGGCGTCGGTGGTGCCAGCACGTTCTTCATGATGTCCATCACCTCCTCCATCACGCGGACGTCCGCTTCGTCGTCATGCCGATCGTGGTGGTCGGTGGGCCAGTAGAACGGGTGGCCCACCTGGACCATCGTCCCGTCCGCGGCGAACCACGGCACGCCATCGACCGTGGCGGTGGTGATGCGGTCAGCGTTGACGCGCGCCCAGTCGTTGATGCGGTCGTCGATCCAGCCGTGCAGGCGCCAGAAGGTCGGATGCACGTGTGAGGAGTAGAAGTCGCCCAGATCGTCATTCGACGGGTCATCCCACTTGGGGTCGATGTCGAACAGGCTCTCGCGGCCGATGGGATCGCCAGTCGCGAGATCGTAGAGCGTGTGTGTCCAGCGGACGTGCATCCAGCCGTGGATGGTGAACTCGAGCAGGTTACCCAGCTCTCCCAACGTCATCGCGGACAGGAAGCGCGGTGACTGGAAGAAGCTGTTCGCCTGGCCTCCGGCGCGCAGCGTCGCCGAGGTCCTGGAGCGGCTGTCGCTCGCACTGCTCGTCGGCGGGATCCTGTTCGAGATCGTGACCGGGGTACTGAACATCCAGTACGACTACGTCTTCGGCTTCAGCTTCTACACCGCGCACTACTACGGGGCCTGGGTCTTCCTGGCCGGTTTCACCGTGCACGTCGCGATCAAGCTGCCGACCCTGGTCCGGGCACTGCGCTCGCGCTCGCTGCGCGAGGAGTTGCGCACCCCGCTGGCGGAGACCGAACCCGAGCCCCCCGACCCCGACGGGCTGGTGCCGGTGGCCCCGGCCCCGCCGACGCTCAGCCGCCGCGGCCTGCTCGGCGTGGTCGGCGGCGGCTCGCTGCTGCTGGGTGTGATGACCGTGGGCCAGACCGTCGACACCCTGCGCCCCCTGGCGGTGCTCGCTCCCCGGGGCCGCTTCTACGACGCGGGCCCCAACGGGTTCCAGGTGAACCGCACCGCGCAGAGCGCCCGGATCGACCCGGGCGTGACCGGGCCGGGGTGGCGGCTCGCGCTCACCGGGGGGACGGCACCGCGGGAGCTCACCCGGGCGGATCTGCTGGCGCTGCCGCAGCACACCGCGGTGCTGCCGATCGCGTGCGTGGAGGGCTGGTCGACCACCCAGACCTGGAGCGGGGTGCGGCTGCGGGACCTGGTCCGGATCGCCGGAGCCCCGGAGCCCAGGTCCGCGAACGTGCAGTCCCTGGAGCAGGCCAGCGCCTTCAACCGCGCCGCCCTGGCCCGCAACCAGGTCCTCGATCCCGACTCGCTGCTCGCCCTGCGGGTCAACGGCACCGACCTGTCGCTCGACCACGGCTTTCCGGCGCGGGTGATCGTCCCAGCGCTGCCCGGGGTGCACAACACCAAGTGGGTCCGCTCGATCGAGTTCAGGAGCACCTGATGGTCCCAGCTCCGGTGGCCTCAGCGGTGGCCCGCTGGCGGGGTTGGTACGGCGCGCACCCGCTGCACCTGCTCGCCCTGCTCGGCGCGCTCGCCCTCGCCGGTTACGCGGCGGCCGGTGCGGCCGGGGCGCCCGGGTCGGTGCGGATGCTGGTCTGGTTCCTCGCCGCGATCCTCGCCTCCGACCTGCTGCTGCAGCCGTTCGCCGCCGTTGCCGACCGGGGCCTGCTCGCCGCCCTGCGCCGGGTCCGGCGGTCCGGCTCGTGGCGGGTTCCGATGCTGAACCACATCCGGGTTCCCCTGCTCGGCAGCGGGCTACTGCTGCTGGTGTTCTTCCCCGTCATCGTGCAGCAGGGGGAGCAGACATACCTCGCCGCCACCGGGCTGACCATGGATCCCTACCTGGAGCGCTGGCTGGCGCTGAGCGCGGCGATGTTCCTGATCAGCGCGCTCGGCTACCTGCTGCGCCTGGCGCGGGCTCGCGGCGCCGGCAGTGCTCGCGGCGCCGGCAGCGCGCGGGCCGAAGAACCTCGGTGACCCGGCACCCCGCGCGGCGTGTCCACGATGGACCTACGGTGCACGCTGTGGAAACGGTGGAGGTCATCCTGCCCTGCCTGGACGAGGCGGACGCGCTGCCCGGGGTCTTGGCCGCGCTGCCAGCCGGGTACCGGCCACTCGTGGTGGACAACGGATCGCGCGACGCCACCCCCGGGGTCGCCGCCGCACACGGCGCCCGGGTGGTGACCGAGCCCCGCCGCGGCTACGGCGCCGCGGTGCACACGGGCCTGGAGGCCGCCACCACCGAGTGGGTGTGCGTGCTCGACGCGGACGGGTCACTGGATCCCGCCGAGCTGCCGAGGCTGCTGGAGCCGGTGCGTGCCGGGCACGCCGACCTGGCAGTGGGCCGGCGCCGGCCGGTGGGCCGCGGCACCTGGCCCTGGCATGCCCGGGCCGGCAACGCGCT
>DASQWR010000079.1:0-6751 GCA_035640155.1 Pseudonocardiaceae bacterium | reverse complement strand
CGCGCCCTCGCGCAGCGGCTCGGCGACGGTCAGCGCCTCACACGCGGCGACCGCTTCCGCGGTCCGGCCCACCGCCAGCAGCGCAGCCGCATGCTGCTCGGCCGCCCCCGCGTGCAGCTCGGTCAGCCGCGCAACCTCCGGCTGCAGCGACGGGTGGTCGAGCTCGGCGTAGGGCCGGCCGCGCCACAGGGCCAGGCCGGTGGTGAGCCCGCGCAGCCGCCGCTGCGGGTCGATCATCATCGAGGCGGCGGCGACGTGGTCGGCGAATGCGGTGACGTCCACCGCCGCGCGGTCGGCGAGGAGCTGGTAGCCCTCGGGCGTCGTCACGATCCGGATCCCGGGCGGCAGCAACCGACGCAACCGGGCGACGTTGGTCTGCACCGCCCCGGCCGGGTCGACGGGCGGATCGTCCCCGGTAGCGCTCCAGATCAGCTCGGTGAGCAGCTCCGTGCCGACGGCACCCCCGAGGTGGGCCACCAGGGCGGCGAGCAGCCGCCGCTGCCGCGCGGAACCGAGCCGGATCGGCCCGTCCGGACCATGCAGCAGCAGCGGGCCGAGCACACCGACCGCTGTCACCACGCCATCGTGGCAGCCACCCGAGACCGGCGGTACCGACAGCGTTCCGACAGCGCAGGGACAGCGGCTCTTCGTAGCGTTCGGCCCGTCGGCGGAATCGCACCCGCTGACCCGAGGAGAGGAACCACCGTGACCATCACCGAGACGACCACCGCAACCACCACCACCCACATCACCGACGCGCTCGTCGAGCGGCTGTTCGGTTCCCTGCTCGCCACCCTCGACGTGCAGGCCGCCTACCTGGGCGACCGGCTCGGCTACTACCGAGCGCTCGCCGACGCCGGCGGCCTCACCTCCGTCGAGCTGGCCGCGCGCACCGGCACAGCCGAGCGCTACACCCGGGAATGGCTCGAGCAGCAGGCCGTCACCGGCATCCTGACCGCGAGCGACGACCCCGACGCCACCCGCCGCCGCTTCACGCTGCCCGACGGTCACGTCGAGCCGCTCATCGACGTGCTCAGCCCCAACCACCTGCTGCCGCTGGCCCGGCTGCTGGTGGGAGTGGGCAAGCAGATGGACGCCCTGGTCGAGGCCTACCGCAGCGGCGGCGGCGTGACCTGGGCCGAGCACGGCGCCGACGCCCGCGAGGCGCAGGCCGCCGCCAACCGCCCGATGTTCCTCGGCGCGCTCGGCCGTACCTACCTGCCGTCCGTGCCCGACCTCGACACCGCGCTGCGCGGTGGCGGCCGGGTAGCCGACGTCGGCTGCGGGATGGGCTGGTCCTCCATCGGGATCGCGCTCGCCTACCCCCACGCCACCGTCGACGGCTACGACATCGACGCCCCCTCGATCGACGGCGCGCGGCGCAACGCCGCTGAGGCCGGCGTCGGCGACCGGGTCCGGTTCCACCTGGCCGACGTCGCCATGGTCGCCGCGGGCGACACCGGCACCGATTCCGGCGACTACGACCTGGTCACCGCGTTCGAGTGCGTGCACGACCTGCCCGACCCCGTCGGCGTGCTGAGCGCGATGCGGGCGCTGGCCGGGTCCCGCGGCACCGTCCTGGTGATGGACGAGCGGGTCGCCGAGACGTTCACCGCACCCGGCGACGAGATCGAGCGCCTGATGTACGGCTACAGCCTGATGTGCTGCCTGCCCGACGGGATGGCGCACCAACCCTCCGCGGGGACCGGGACCGTGATGCGTCCCGACACCCTGCGCGGTTACGCCGTCGCGGCCGGCTTCGCGGGCATCGAGGTGCTCGGGATCGAAGACGACTTCTTCCGCTTCTACCGGTTGCTGGCAGCATGAGCGCGTGACCTCCGGACCGACGGCCGTGGTGCTCGGTGGTGGCGGCGTGCTGGGCGCGGTGCAGGTGGGCATGCTGCGCGCCTTGCTCGACGCCGGGGTCCGCCCGGACCTGGTGCTCGGCACCTCGGTGGGCGCGATGAACGGTGTAGCGCTCGCTGCATTTCCGCCAGCGGAGGTCGCGGACCGGTTGTACGAGCTGTGGCGCTCACCCGATGCAGCTCGCATCTTCTCCGTCGGCGCTATGGGCCGGTTGTGGACCCTGGCCGGCACGGGCACGCACGCGCACTCCAACCTGCCCCTGCGCCGGATGTTGGAGCGCCACCTGCATACCCTGCGCATCGAGGAGTTGCCGGTGCGGTTCCAGTGTTGCGCGGCGAGCATCGAGCGCTCCGCGGAACGCTGGTTCGACAGCGGCCCGGCGGTAGACGCGGTGCTGGCGTCCGCCGCGGTGCCCGGGCTGCTACCGCCGGTGGTGGTGGACGGCGAGCACTACCTCGACGGCGGGCTGGTCAACAGCATCCCGGTCGGCCGGGCGATGGAGCTCGGAGCACGGTGCATCTTCGTGCTCCAGGTAGGGCGGATGGACCAGCCGTTACACCCCCCGCAGCGCCCCTGGGAGGTGGCACTGGTCGCCTTCGAGATCGCCCGCCGGCACCGGTACGCGCGGGACATGGCGGCGATCCCCACGGATACCGAGGTGCACGTCCTGCCGCTCGGAGATGGCGGACCACCTCGCTACACCGACTGGGCCGCACTGCGTCACGGATACTCCGGCTACCGGGACTTCAACCGGGCGGCGAACCGGATCGAGGCGACCTACCAGGCGTCGAGGGCGTACCTGCGGGATGTCGTCGGGATCGGGAGTTGAGCCATGCTGCCACCGCGCTGGGTACGCCGAGTCGTGCTAGCGCCCGCGATCCTCGTGCTCACCGCCGGAGTGCTCGCGGCGCTGCCGCTGCTGGTGCTGGTCGCCGCGGCGCTCTCCCCGTTGCTGCCCGGGCGGCTGCGGGCGCTGCGGGTGCTCTGGGTGGCCGTGGTCGCCCTGGTGCTGGAGAGCCTGGGGTTGCTGGCGTTGTTCGGCCTGTGGCTCGCGGCAGGCTTCGGGCTGCGGGTGTGCAGCCCGGCGTTCCAGCGGCGGCACTACCGGTTGGTGGGCTGGTACCTGCGGGTGCTCTACGGCGAGGCGGCACGGGTGTTGCGGCTGCGGGTGGAGATCGAGGGACCCGATCCGGACGAGTACCTGGACCGGCCGCTGCTGGTGTTCTGCCGGCACGCGGGCCCGGGCGACTCGTTCCTGCTGATCCACGCACTGGTCAACTGGTACGCGCGGGAGCCGCGTGTCGTGCTCACCGAGAACCTGCAGTGGCACCCGGCGCTGGACGTGGTGCTCAACCGCCTGCCCACCCGCTTCCTGTCCAGCCACCGGGAACGTCGCGGTCGGGACGTGACCGTGCAGATCGGCGAGCTGGCCACCGCGCTCGACCACGACGACGCCTTTGTCATCTTCCCCGAGGGCGGCAACTTCAGCCAGCGGCGGCGCTGTGCTGCCATCGCCCGGTTGCGAGCAAAGGGCCTGGAGGACATGGCCCGGCGGTCGGAGGCGATGCGCAACGTGCTGCCACCCCGGCCCGGTGGGGTCGGTGCCGCACTCGCCGCTGCGCCCGAGGCTGACGTCGTCTGGGTCGCGCACGCCGGGCTGGACGACCTGTTTACCGTCGCCGACGTCTGGCGCGCGCTGCCGATGGACCGCGTCGTGCGGATGCGGTGGTGGCGCGTCCCGCACGACGAGGTTCCCCCCGGTGCCGAGGCGCAGGTCGACTGGCTCTACCAGTGGTGGGAACGCATCGACGACTGGATCGACGAGACCCGGGAGCAGCCGGACGCCGACGGAACCCGGCGGCCGCGGACGCGATGGCCTGCACGGGCACCGCGCCGACGGCGGTGAGTCACGCCGCGCTTCACACATTCGTGTGCTCGGAGTAGCATGGAGGTGTGGAAAAGCGACGACTGTCCGCGTCAGTGGACGCCTCGGTGATCGAGGCCGGTCAGGCAGCGGTCGCCGATGGGTCGGCAGGCAGCCTGAGTGGGTGGGTCAACGACGCCCTGCACCGGCAGGCCGACCACGACCGGCGGGTGCGCGCCCTCGACGACTTCCTCGCCGCCTACGAGGCCGAGCACGGCGAGATCAGCGACGAGCAGGTCGCCGAGGCAGCCCGTCGCGCCCGGACCCGCGCCGTGGTCGTCCGCGGGCGTGGCGTGGGATGAGCCTGGTCCTCGATGCCGGTGCGTTCCTCGCCGTGGAGCGGGCCGACCGTGACGTCGTTGCGCTCGTCAAGGGCGAACGCGCAGCTGGGCGCGTGCCGCTGACGCACGGTGGCGTGGTTGCGCAGGTGTGGCGCGGCGGTGGACGGCAGGCCCTCCTCGCACGGCTACTCGCGGGGGTCGACGTCGTCGCGTTAAACGAGGAGCTCGGGCGGCGCGCCGGGGTGCTGCTCGGCCGCGCCGGATCCAGTGATGTCGTCGACGCCGCCGTCGTGCTCCTCGCTCGTGACGGAGACGACGTCCTCACCTCCGACCCGCAGGACCTGCTGGTGCTTGCCGAGGTGGCGGGTGTACACGTCGAGCTCGTCGCAGTCTGACCCGTTCTGCGCTCCGGGGTGGCTCTCGCCGTAACAACTGCTTCTCCCTGTTGGGCTCCCGCCCCGGTGACCCCAGGGTCCCGGCGCCGTGGATCACACCTGGTTCGGGCCGGCATCCTGCCCCAGTCGTGTCGGGCTGAGTGGCTCAAGGTAGCGGGCCTCGCGGCTGGCTGAACCGACGGGGGGCGGCAAACGAATGTTGTGCGGGTGGCTTGTGATTAGTGCGTCGGATCGGGTACCCCGCGCCACGGTATCCCCCCGAACCGACTGCCCGTCAGGTGTTGTTCGACCGTTGAGAGGTGACTGCCATGACTGGAACCCGTTCGACTCGATCCACCCGATCCCCGGTGCAGCTCGCGGCTGCGGTGGTGAGCGTGGTGTTCGTGCTGGTCGGCGTCCTGGGATTCGTCCCGGGCGCGATTGACTACGACGCGCTGCAGCTGGCCGGGACCCAGTCCGATGCCATGCTCCTGGGCATCTTCCAGGTCTCGGTACTGCACAACATCGTGCACCTGGCCTTCGGGGTCGTGGGGCTGGCCATGTCCCGGACCGCGGCCGCAGCGCGCACCTTCCTGATCGGCGGCGGTCTGATCTACGTGGTGTTGTGGCTCTACGGACTGTTCATCGACCTGGACAGTGCCGCGAACTTCGTGCCACTCAACGCCGCTGACAACTGGCTGCACCTGGCACTGGCGGCAGGCATGATCCTCCTCGGTGTGGTGCTTCCCCGGCGAGCGGGTTGACCACTTGGATGGTGCCGCGCTGCAGCAGCAGGGCGCGGCACCATCCTGGTCGGTGATCAGCCGGGCCAGGTAGTCGGCATCCTTACCCGGTGAGCACTCGGTCGAGGTCGGCCTGCAGTGCGGGAAGGGACTCGTAGACCTGCCTCGCCCCGGCCTCGATGAGCTCGTCCACGGAGAACCCGCCGGTGCGCAGGCAGTAGCTGGGCACGTCGAGCTTGCCGGCCGCGACGCAGTCCCAGGTCGAGTCCCCGACCATCACCGCGCGCGCGCCTTGGACCTTGCCCACCGCGACTTGGACCAGGTCGGGTGCGGGCTTGGTCTGCTCGACGTCAGCCGAGCTGGTCCACGCGTCGGCGAGGTCACGGGCGGCGAGCAGATCAAGGTAATGGTCGATGTGCTTGGCCTTGCCGGAGCTGGCCAGGACCAGCTTGAACCCCCGGCGGTGGATCTCGACCAGCAGCGCGTGCGCGCCGTCGAACGGGCACAGCTCGCCCAGCATCGGGTCGAACTCCTCGGTCTGCGCGGCGCGCAGCTCGTCACCGTGGTCGGCCTCGACCCGTTCGCCGGCCAGGGCGCCGACGAGTTGGTCACCGCCCATCCCGATCGCCCGGTGGATGCGCCATAGCGGCAGTGTGATGTCGTACCGGCGAAACGCGCGGTACCAGGCCAGCGCGTGCTGGTAGTTGGTGTCGACGAGGGTGCCGTCGATATCGAGGACGGCGGTGTCGGGTCCGGTCTCTGCGGGCACGACACCGGGGTGTCCACTTGGCGCGCCGCTCACACCTCCCTCGACGAGATGGCCACAGGACTCAGCGGTTGGAACGGCGAACTTGGAGCGTCTCGTCGCCCCTCGTCGGTAGCGTGCGTCCTGTGTCGATGAGGAGCGCGCCAGTGTCCTACGTACCACCGGACTGGCTGCAGGACGCGGTCAGCACCTTCGGCCGGTCCGCGCGTGAGCAGCTGAGCACCGGCGTCGGCGAGCCGGAGGAAGCACTCCGCACGCCGCTGGTGAACCTGGTGCGGGAGGTCGGCTCGCGGCACGGCCTGCAGGTGGTTCCCGTCGGCGAGGCGATGCTGTCGGACCTGCAGGTCCGCCCGGACTACGCAGTGCAGGTCGACGGAGCGATCTGCGGATACATCGAGATCAAGAAGCCTGGGCTCGGCGCGGATGCCCCGGCGCTGAACCGGCCAGCACAACCGCCGGCAGTGGTCCCGGCTCGCCAACCTGCCGAACCTCGTCTACACCGACGGGACGTCCTGGGCGCGCTACGAGACCGGAGAGCGCGCGGGGGAGATCGTCCGGCTCGACGGAACGCTGAGCAGCGGCGCGGGCGAGCTGCGCGTGACGGGGCCGGGGTTCGAGCAACTGCTGGTGCCGTTCCTGGGCTGGGCACCGGCTCCGATCCGCAGCGTGGGCGCCATCGTCCGTGCGGTCGCTCCTGCCTGCCGGCTGCTCCGCGACGAGATCGCCGACCAGCTCGCGCGGGAACGCAAGGCGAAAGCCGCCGGCAACCCGGGCTCGCAGCTGTTCACCGGGCTGGC
>DASQWR010000078.1:0-17675 GCA_035640155.1 Pseudonocardiaceae bacterium | reverse complement strand
TGTTGACCAGGCAGCTGAGCCGGAACCGCAGGGGTCCAGCGCACCCAGGTTGGCCGGGCCGGTTGGTCTCCGCTCCCAACCCGATGTGCACGTCGTCTCGGATGGCTCAGCAGCGCATCTGGCTGGGTCGGGGCGTCCGGGTGGGGTCAAGGAAAGCGGGTGGGGTGAAGGCTGGATGGTCGTGGGGGTCGAGGTGGATGTCCCAGCCGGGGCGGTGCACGAGGACGTGATGGCGTCGACACAGTAGGAGGAGGTTGTTCAGGTCAGTGGTGCCGCCGGATCGAGTCGGACCGGTTCGTGGCGATGCGGTCCCACTACGGCTTCGACAGCTTCGTCTGCCAGCCGGGCATCAAGGGCAGCCACGAGAAGGGCGGTGTGGAGGGCGAGGTCGGCCGGTTCCGCCGCCGTCATCTGGTCCCGGTCCCACGGGTGGCGTCGATGTTGAGCTCAACCTGCTCCTCGAGGCCGGCGCTGCACGCGATGACCGGCGGCACATCGACCAGCGGCGGATCACCGTCGGCGAGCACTTCGCTCTCGAGGTCGACGCACTCCGGGGCCTGCCGGCCGAGGTGTTCGACGTGTCGGTGGTGGCCAGCCACCGCGTCGACCGCAAGAGCCGGGTCGCTGTTCGTGGCTGTTTCTACTCGGTCCCGGCCCGCTACCTCGGGCGGCGACTGGACGTCCGCGTCGGCGCCGAGACCATCGAGGCCCTCGACGGCGCCAACACCGTCGCTGCCCACCCCCCGAGGGTTGAAGGGCGACGAGATCCTGGTCCTGGACCACTACCTGGAGGTCCTGGCCATCAAGACCGGCGCCTTTCCCGGCGCCACCGCCCTGGCCCGGGCCCGAGCCGCCGGGACCTTCGGGCCAGCGCACGAGCGGTTCTGGGCCAACGCCCGCCGCCGGCTCGGTGACCGCCCCGGGACCAGCGCCCTCATCGAAGTCCTGCTCCTGCACCGCAGCGCGTCCCAGCCGGCGGCGTGATCGCTGGCATCGAAGCCGCCCTCGGCGTCGGATCGGTCGACCCGGCCGTGGTGGCCATCCAGGCCCGGCGTGCCGCCGAGCGCACCGTCGCCACCGTGGTCCCCATCGGCGAAGGCCTCAGCCGGTTCGACCGTCCGCCGCCCACCACCGCCCGCTACGACGACCTCCTGGAGGCCTGATGGGCTCGAAGATGTCCGACACCGCCGCAGCCGCCGCGATCGTGGCCGCCAGCCGGGAGCTGCGCCTGCCCGTGGTCCGAACTGACGCGGCCCGCCTGGCCGAGATCGCCCAACGATCCCAGCAGAGCTACCTGGGGTTCCTGGCCGAGATCCTCGCAGCCGAAGTCGACGAACGAGCCGAACGGCGCCGACAACGACGGGTCACCCAAGCCCACTTCCCCCGCACCAACGACTCGGCGACTTCGACCTAGGAGCCGCCGCCACCGTCCAAGCAGCCACCATCGCCACCCTCGCCTCCGGCCCTACCTCGACACCGGTGACCCCGTCGTCCTCCTCGGTGACAGCAGCACCGGCAAGAGCCACCTCATCGGTCTCGGGATGGCCGCCTGCGAACAAGGACGGCGAGTCCGCTACGCCACCGCCGCCCAGCTGGTCAACGAACTCGCCGAAGCCGCCGACGAACGCAGACTCAGCCGGATCGTCGCCCGCTACGGCCGCCTCGACCTCCTCTGCCTCGACGAGCTCGGCTACGTCCAGCTCGACGGGCAAGGCAGCGAGCTGCTCTTCCAGATCCTCACCGGCTGCTCGCCCTGGGCAGGCTGTCGGCGGGGCTTACCCACGAGCTGAACAACCCGGCGGCCGCCGCGCGGGCCCTGCCGCCGACGCGCTCAGCGACCGCATCGCGGGGATGCGGCACAAGCTGGAGATGATCGCCGAGAGGCCGCAGCGCCCGCCGCTGTCGGCGGTGCAGGCCGCTGACCTCGAGGACGAGCTGTCGGACTGGATGGACGATCACGACGTGTCGGGCGGCTGGGAGCTGGCGCCGGTGTTCGTCGCGGGTGGGTTGCGCGTCGGGGACCTCGAGGCGGTGCGGGAGGCCACCCGCGGCACTTCGCTGGAGGGCGCATGTGCTGGCTGACCTACAGCGTGGACACCGAGCTGCTGCTGCGCGAGGTCATCGACGCTACCGAGCGGATCTCCGCGCTGGTGGCCGCAGCCAAACAGTACTCGCAGCTGGATCGGGCGCCGTACCAGCGGATCTACGTGCATGATGGGCTGGATACTATCCTCGTGATGCTCGCCAAGAAGCTCGGACCGGGGGTGTGGGTGGTCAAAGGGCTACGCCGCTTCCTGCCGAGAATCCCGACCTATCCGGCTGAGCTGAACCAGGTGTGGACGAACTCATCGACAACGCCGTGGACGTGATGGCCAACGAGGGCACGTTGATCATCCGTACTGCGGTCGATGACGAGTGCGTGCTTGTCCAGATTGGCGACACCGCTCCGGGAATCCCCGATGAGAGCCTCCAGCGCCTCTTCGAGCCCTTCTTCTCGACCAAACCGGTCGGCCAAGGCAGCGGGCTGGGGCTCGATGTCAGCTGGCGGGTCGTCGTGCACCGCTACCACGGCGACCTTCGCGTCGAGTCGGTGCCGGGGGACACCGGCTGTCAGGTCCGGTTGCCGGTGACCGAGCGGAGCTGACCGGTGGAGGGGTCCTCGGCAGGCGCCGGCTCAGATAGCCCCGCCGCAGGCAGCTCGGCCGCGGGCAGGTCGGCGGCGGGAAGCTCTGCGACTGGCAGCTCCACCGAGGGCAACTCCACTGCGGTCGGGCGGAGTCTGGCCGCGCAGGTCGCGGCGCCGCTGCGGCGTTACCTGAGCACCGAGGCAGGCAGCGCCGGTGTGCTGCTGGCCGCCACCGTGCTGGCGCTGCTTTGGGCGAACTCGTGGTGGTCGGACAGCTACGCCACCTTCTGGGACACCGAGCTCGGCGTGCGGATCGGCACCGCCGAGCTGGTGCTGGATTTGCGGCATTGGGTCAACGACGGCCTGATGGTGTTTTTCTTCTTCGTTGTTGGGCTGGAGGTGAAGCGCGAGCTGGTGATGGGGGAGCTCGCCGATCGGCGCCGGGCGGCGGTGCCGCTGGCCGCGGCCGTCGCCGGGCTCGTGGTGCCTGCGCTGATCTTCCTGGCGTTCAATCCCAGCGGCCCTGCCGCGCAGGCCTGGGGCGTGGTGATCTCGACGGACACCGCGTTCCTACTCGGCGTACTCGCGCTGGTCGGCCCGGCCTGCCCAACCCAGCTGCGGTTGTTCTTGCTCACCCTCGCGGTCGCTGACGACATCGGGGCCTTGGCGATTATCGCGGTGTTCTACACCGATGACCTCGCGCTCGGCCCGTTGGCGGTGGCCGTAGGCGGCCTCGGTTTGATGTACGCGCTGCGTTACCTGCGGGTGTGGCGGGGACCTGCCTATTTCGTGCTCGCGGTCGCGGTGTGGACCGCGATGCACGAGTCGGGCGTGCACCCCACGATCGCGGGCGTCGTCATTGCGTTGTTCTCTCCGGCTTACCCGCCACGGCGCGAGGAGGTGGAGGATGCTGATCGGCTCGCCCGCGCGTTCCGTCAGTCACCTAACCCCGAGTTCGCCCGGGCGGCGCGGTTAAGCATCGAACGGTCTGTCTCGCCGAACGAGCGCCTGCAGCGGCTCTACCACCCGTGGACGAGTTTCGTGGTGGTGCCGATCTTTGCGCTGGCCAACGCGGGGGTGACGCTGGATTCCGCCACGCTGCGGGCCGCACTGGTGTCTCCGCTCACCCTCGGCGTTGTCGCGGGATTGGTGCTCGGCAAGCTGATCGGCGTCCTCGCCGGTGCGCTCGGGGCGGTCCGCCTGCGGCTCGGCGTGCTTGCCCCCGGCCTCGGCGCCGTTCAGCTCGCCGGTGGTGCTGCCCTGTCCGGCATCGGGTTCACCATCTCGCTGTTTATCGTCGACCTCGCCCTCGATGAGCCCGTATTAGCCGACCGGGCGCGCGTCGGCGTGCTCACCGGCTCGCTGCTGGCCGCCCTCGTCGGCTGGCTGCTGTTCCGCACCGCCGACCGGCGCCGCCTGCCGGACGGACCCGCCTGGCCCGGGCTGCTCGATCCGCCGGTCGACCCAGCGCGCGATCATCTCCGCGGGCCCGCGGACGCGTCACTGAGCCTAGTCGAGTACGGCGATTTCGAATGTCCCTTCTGCGGTCGGGTGACCGGGGTCGTCGAGCAGCTGCGGGAGCGGTTCGGCGACCAGCTTCGTTACGTCTTCCGGCACGTCCCGCTGGTCGACGTGCATCCTCACGCGGAGCTGGCGGCGGAGGCCGCGGAGGCCGCCGGCGCCCAGGGCCGCTTTTGGCAGATGCACGACCGCCTGTTCAGCCACCAGGACGAGCTCTCCCCAGTGGATCTGCTCGAGCACGCCGCGGCGCTTGGGCTGGACCTCCCGCGCTTCACCCGCGATCTCGGCCGCTCACACTTCGCTCCCCGGGTCCGCGAGGACGTGGCCTCGGCCGAGGCCAGTGGCGTCCGGGGCACCCCGACGTTCTTCATCGGCGCTCGCCGGCACAGCGGCCCTTCCGACGCCGACACACTGGCCGCGCGGCTGCTTGAGTCCGCGAGCACCGACGGCAACCCCGGTCCCTTCGAGGAGGCGACCCCGGCGGCCACCGCGCCACGGCGATCGACCGGGGGGATGCCCCCCATCGACCCGTCGGCGGAACGTGCGCGTCACCGCGCGGTGGCGTCGTGGAATCTCCCAGAATGGATCGAGGAAACTCCGGACCGCGACGGGGGCTCCCCACGGCTCACCTCCGAGCAGCTCGCCCTGCTCGAGCGGTACGGCAGCAGGCTGCGGCTCGACCGCGGGCAGGTGCTGTTCCGGGAGGGCGACCCCGGCTACGACTTCTTCGCGGTGCTCGACGGCACGATCGCGATCGTCAAGAATATCGGCAGAGACGGCCAACGGATCGTGTCCGCGCACGGTGCGGGGCGATTCGTCGGTGAGCTCAACGTGCTGACTGAGGAACCCGGGTACCTCACCGCCGTCGCCGCCGAAGCCGCCGAGCTGATCCGGGTGCCCTCCGCTGAGCTCCGCAGGCTGTTCGACGCCGAGTCGGAACTGGGTGAGCTGGTGCTACGGGCATTCCTGCTGCGGCGAGCCCGGCTACTAGGCATGACCACCGACCTGCGCGTCATCGGCCACGCCGACCAACCGGACACCCGTCAACTACGCGAACTGGTCGAGCGGCTCGACGCCACACACAGCTTCCTCGACCTCGACGAAGACACCGGCGCGGCGGACCTGCTGGCCGAGCTCGGCGTCGAGCCCGCACACCTCCCCGTAGTCATCGACAGCAACGACCGGGTGCTGCGCAACCCCAGCGACGCACAGATCGTGGACACGCTCAGTCCCGACCGAAGGGAGTCGGCCAACTAGGCCAAAACTACGTGATCTAGAAGCCACGAACATCGGGCGCTGAGCTGCGCAAACGAGGTGAGGCACAAGTCGATGTCCTGTCTACAACGCAGAAAGGCCGGCGCGGCGTTCGAGCCGGGTCGGTGGAAGATCGTCGGGCTCGAACACCTACCACAGCGCCAGCAAGGGCGGGTCCTTCTGTCTACATCACGCCGACCACCTGCAGACCGACGGGAAGCATCGCCGACCTGATCGCTTGACGTGCTCCGACTCATGGCAGTCGACCAGCGATGACCCGGCTCGTGGCGTCACGCGGCGGCGACGCACTCAGGCGCTGATGTCGAGTGCGGCGATGCCGCTCATGTCCAGCCACGTGTGGCCGGGCGTCTGGGCGATCCGCATGACCATTGCCTCGCAGGTGGGGCAGCGCACGACCATGCCCGGTGCGTCGGCGTACAGGTGATATTCCCCCAGCGGGGCTGTCGTGCCGCACGTTCGGCAGCGGGTCTGTGCAGCGGTGGGCTCGAAGACGAATACGTCCGACAGTGGACCTGCGGCGGCGTTACCGTCGAGTCGTCGGGACTCCGGTGTCACGGCGTGCTCCTCTCGCATCCCCGAATCGTTCGGTCTTGACGGCGACCGGCGGGTGGCCTGCCTCGACCAGGCTGTCGGCGACTGCCTCGACGAATGTCGTGGGACCGCACACGAACATGCTCGGCCGCTGGTCAACGGGCCAGACGTGCTCGCGGATTATCTCCGGTGTCAGCCGGTTGCTCAGACCGGCCCAACCCGGCGGCTGCTCACGGGTCAAGGTGATCGTCACGCCGACGCCGCGTTGGGCGTGCTGCTCCAGGCGTGCACGACCGATCACCTCGTCGAGGGATCGTGCCGAGTACAGCAGTCGGACCGGCGCGCCAGCCCCCACTGCGGAGTGGTGATCCAGCATCGCCAGAAACGGCGCCACCCCCGATCCACCGGCCACCAGCTGCAGCGGCGAGTCGAGATCGGCATGCCACACGAAGTGGCCGCCGATCGGCCCGCGCAGCTCGAACTGGTCGCCGGCTCGCAGGCCATCGGTGAGATACGGCGAGACCTCGCCGTCTTCGAGCCGTTGCACCACCAGGTCCACCGTCGGGCTCTCAGGTGCCGACGCGATGGAGTAGCTGCGCTGCGCCTGGTATCCATCGGGCGCAGTCAGACGGACATCGACGTGCTGTCCCGGTAGGTGAGCGTCCCAGCCGTCGATCTGCAGCGACAACCGGTGAACGGTGCGCGTCTCGAGTGCATTGGCGACGACGGTGGCGAGCCGCCAGGTCAGTCGCCGGCGTATCGCTGTTCGCGCCACGGGTCACCGTAGATGTGATAGCCCAGCGACTCCCAGAAGCCGGGTTCTTCCACGCTCGATAGCTGCAGGCCGCGCACCCACTTCGCGGACTTCCAGAAGTACAGGTGCGATACGAGCATCCGGGCCGGGCCGCCGTGCTGCGCCTCCAGCGGCTCACCGTCATACTGATCGACAACCCAGGCCCGGCCGCCGGTGAGGTCCTCAAGAGGGTAGTTCGCCGTGTAGCCGCCGTCACAGAAGGCCAGCACATACTCTGCGGAGGTCTCGACGCGATCGAGCAGGGTGTCCAGGGAGACCCCGCTCCACGTGGTCCCGAACTTCGACCACTTCGTCACGCAGTGGATGTCGACGGTTACCTCTTCGTGCGGCAGATCCTGGAACTCGCGCCACGTCAACCGGTCAGGCTCACCGACCTCGCCGGTGATCGTGAAATCCCAATCCTCCAACGCCGTGTGTGGCGTTGGACCCGCAGACAGCACCGGGAAGCCGCCTCCGATGTCGTACTGCCCTGGAGGCAGCAGGCCCCTGCCCTGACGGGCCTCGGGCCGCCCGACGAATCCCCGCGAGACGAATCCCATGCCCCCACCCTCCTTTGGTTGGCCACAGTCGCGGCAGCACCGCAAGCTCTGGATACGACCATACGACACTAGAGGCCTTCCGCCGCTCATGCATCCATGCTCGCGGCGCAGCCCACGCAGCACCTCCCGCACCGCCGGGTCGTCGGTCGGGTCGCCGTGCCCGGCAAGCAGGTGCGCCTTGGAGATCGCCGACAGCCGCGCGTCAGCATGTCGACCCGGAGCTCGGGGCGTGCGCGACGAGGTACCGAGCAAGATCTAGCGGCTCGACCGGCAGGGCCAGCACCTGCTGCTCGCTGGCCCACGCTGACCAATGGGGCCAGTCCGCGGCGTAAGCCTTCCAGGTATTCGGTGCCAACGCTGCCCGAAGTGCCAAGCGGCGGACCGGCGGGACCTCTGGTCGCCGGCAAGTCCCGGACCGGGGGATAGGCGGGACGGGCGCTCTAGACTGGCTCCCGGGTATGCGCGGAATAGCATGTTGGTATCCGTCCAACTGAGCGGGTGACAATTACGATGCCCAGCGAGATGGCTACCGAACCGCGCCGTCTCGCTGACGGAGGGGCGATCAAGTCGGTCTCCTCCTACGTGACGGAGAGCGTGCACCACCGCATGATCAAGGACCGCCACCTCGCCGAGCTGGATACACGGCTGCGGAAGCGCCGGTCCGACGAGCAGATCGCCGTGGGACTGGCCTGGGCCCGACACATGCTGGGCACGCCAGGTGAGGCCGCTCCTCCCAGGGCAACAACCCCCACCCCCGGCGCCGCGTGATCGGCGGGCGGTCCTCGTCGTCAGCGCGTTGTCGACTAGGCCACCGCCCGCACCGTTACATGGCCGCCTTCGTCCGCGCCACGCCCCAACAGCAGACGCCACGCCCTAACAGCTGTAGCCCCAACCACCGCAACGCTAGAACGCCGGCCCGGGTCGCCGTCAGCCCCGCGTCACCTTCGCTTAGCGCTACTTTCGGTTCCGATCCTCCTCGGCCCCCCTGACGAGCGGTATCGCAGCTCAGCTCAAGGCCGCCTCCGGACGCCTTCGCAGGCGGGGCGCCCTCATCCCGCGACTCGCCCTGGGCGGCCGGCAGACTGCCCCCGAACCGCCCGCGGCTTCCCCGTTTTGATGGCGGTGCTTAGAGTCGTGTGGTGGAGCTGTTTCCTGCGATGCCGTTGGAGGCCTGGTCGGAGACCAAGGCGACGGTGCATCGGTTCGCTCAGGTTGTGGGCAAGGTCCGGCTGGCCGCCGCCCCGCGGCGCAACCATTGGTGGAACGTGGCGTTTCATCTGACCGGTCGGGGTATGACCACCCGCCCGATGGGCCTCGTGGAGGGCAACCCGATCTTCACCATCGACTTCGACTTCGTCGCCCACCAGTTGCTAGTCTGCTCGATTCACGGGCAGGCCGTGTCGTTCCCGCTGGCCGGGCAGTCGGTGGCCTCGTTCTACCGACACACTCTGGACGCGCTGCGCGCCCTGGGCGTGGAGGTGAGTATCGAGCATCCGCACCCGTTTGATCTGCCCGACGCGGACCGCCCGTTCGCCGAGGACACCGAGCACTCCGCCTATGACCGGCTGTGGGCCAACCGTTACTGGCAGGTGCTCGGCCAGGTCAACCTGGTGCTGGAGGAGTTCGCCGGCCGGTTCGCCGGCAAGATCAGCCCGGTGCACCATTTCTGGCACACTTTCGATATCGCGGTGAGCCGGTTCTCCGACCGTCGCGTTGACCAGCCGAAGGAGGTTGATCCAGTGACCCGGGAGGCTTATTCCCGGGAAGTCATCAGCTCCGGGTTCTGGTTCGGCGATGACAACTTCCCCGGACCGGCGTTTTACTCCTACACCGCCCCCGAGCCGGATGGTCTGGCCAAGCACCCGCTGTGGCCCAAGGCCGCCCGGTGGGTGCAGCAGCGGGGCGGCCACCTGGCCGTTTTGGCCTATGACGAGGTGCGCACCCAGGCCGACCCGAAGGCAAGCGTGCTGGACTTCTATGAGAGCGCCTACCAGGCGGGGCTCGCCTGGTAGGCTGGGACATCGACCGCCAGGCCAGTCCCGGTGGGGGGCGCACTATCACCTGAGCGGCCGCATTTGCCGTATTTGCTCCCAGCCAGAAGCGGCTGAACGTCGTCTTCGGTTCCTGATCTTGCCTCCTCGACTGACCGACGGCCGCGCAGTAGGCGCCTCCACAACGGGGAACGGTGCGCCGGGCGCCCATCGCTCTCTTGGGCTGTGTGGCAAGGGGTCAGCTCGGTGAACATCGTGTGTCATCCGGCCGCGCACCCTGTGCGGTGGGCTCAACAGAAGCGCCGATGGCCACGGCCGCCCAGTCGTAGTCGCGGGGGTCCTTGTTCCGATGCTGATGGACATGAGGCCCAAGCCCCCGCATTAGCGTGCCGACGCTGTGGTTACTCGGCACCACCGAGTCCGTGGGGAACAGGTCACGGTCGTTTCAAGATCGATAATCCTGACACCAGGGGCGCAGCCGCCGTCGTCCGAGGTTGAGATATCGGTTTGGTGATCTTCGGCGTCGCGTCCGGATGGGCAACGGAGCTCCGGTAGCACGAGAAGCCCTTTCACGAACTTCTCGCCACCGGAGCTCCGTTGCTTCTTCATCCTGCCATCGCCGAGTCAGGTTTCGCCGGCTTGGCGCAGCGAGGTCGTCTTCGACGGCTGCCGAAGCTCTCCCCGAGCCGACGGTCATGTGTCTTGACCTGCTGCAATCATTCGCCGAGGTGTTCGACGGCGCAGTGATCTGCGCCGGGTCCACCCGGTCGGGGTTGTGCTCGCGTTGTGCGCGGCTGCGGTGGTGGCGGGGATGTGCTCGTTCACCGCGAGCGCCGGCTGGGTCGTCGATGTCCCCGCGGAGCTGCTGGCCCAGCTGTACGGGCAGCGCGCTGAATCACCGTCGAAGGCCACGATCTGGCGGGTGGTGACTGGGGCCGACCCGGCGGTGGTGGACGCGGTGATCGGCGCCTGGCTAGCCCAGCAGTCCGCCGCCCAGGAATCCGCCGCAGCCGAGCCCACCGTCGACTCCTGCACGCTGGTCGCGATGGCGGTGGACGGAAAGACCGTGCGCGGCGCCACCGATAGTGAGGGCAACCGGGTGCATCTGCTCGCGGCGGCCACCCACCAGGACGCACTGGTTCTGGGTCAGGTCGAGGTCGGCGCGAAGACAGGCGAAATCCCGATGTTCGCCCCGCTGCTGGACACCCTCGCCAACGCCGGAGTAGACCTGTCCCGGGCGGTGATCACCGCGGATGCGCTGCACACCAGCGGGCCCACGCCGAGTACCTACACCAGCGCGGTGCGGAGTTCGTCCTCACCGCAAAACGCAACCAGCCCGGGCTGTTCACCGCGCTCGACGCACTGGCCTGGTCCGAGGTTCCCATCGCCGCCCGCGACGTCGATACCGGTCACGGCCGGATCACCACCCGCACCATCCAGGTCCTGCCCGCACCCCCCAACCTGCCATTCCCGCACGTCAACCAGGTCTGGCTGATCGAACGCTACACCTGCGACCCCGCCGGTGAACCGCTCTCCGCGGTTGCCGCCCTCGGCGTGACCAGCCTAAGCGCTGAGCGCGCCGGCCCACTCCAGCGCCCACACCCGATCCGGGCCCCGCGTGATGGCCGCGCTACGCAACCTCGCCATCGGAGCACTGCGGCTGACCGGACGGCGCGACATCACCGAATCAACCCGCTGGGCCAGCCGCGACATGCACCGCCCCTTCAAGATCCTCAAACTCACATGACGATCTTGAAACGACCGTGACCCGGTGGTGGGCTGGCGCCAGTCGACCCGGCTGCCCCGCGATCACTACGTGTGCTGAACAGCAACGACTATTCGGTGCATCCCAGTGTGATCGGCCGGCGGATCGAGGTGAGCGCCGACTAGCGCGGGTCCGAGTGTTCTGCGAGGGTTGGTCATCCCCGGTACCGGCCACTGGGTGCCGAGGAGGCTCCCAAGGAGATGCTGGCGGCGCTGACCCTGGCCCCGTACCGCGACGGCTCTCATTCACTGGAACGAGGTCGATAAGGGTGGTCACTTTCGCGGCGTGGGAAGAGTCGGAGCTCTTCGCGACCGAGGTCCGCGCGGCGTTCAGATCCCTACGCTAGTTGCGAACGCACCTAAAAGATGAGTAATAGAAGGGGGAGTTTATATCTACTGGGGACTACCGAGACGGAGAAGCCCCCAATCAAGAGTATGCTGCAATCTTTGACTCAAGAAGGGTGAATCCACAGAAAGGGAGACCACCATGACCCGTACCGAAGTCCGCCCCTTCCGGATCAACGTTCCAGAAGAGGAACTCGTCGACCTCCGCCGACGGATTCTCGCGACGCGCTGGCCCGAAAGGGAGACCGTCGCGGATTCTTTGCAGGGCGTGCCGTTGGCGACGATGCAGGAACTCGCGCGCTACTGGGCGACCGATTACGATTGGCGTAAATGCGAGGCGAAACTGAACGCGCTCCCGCAGTTCATCACCGAGATCGACGGACTAGATATTCACTTCATCCACGTTCGCTCGAAACATGAGAATGCGTTGCCGCTCATCGTCACGCACGGATGGCCCGGCTCGATCATCGAGCAGCTGAAGATCATCGATCCACTCACCGATCCAACCGCACCCGGCGGGAGCGCGGAGGATGCGTTCGACGTCGTCATCCCGTCCATGCCGGGCTACGGGTTCTCCGGCAAGCCAACCAGCACCGGCTGGGGCCCCGAGCGCATGGGCCGCGCCTGGGCAGAACTGATGAAGCGCCTTGGCTACACTCGCTACGTCGCCCAGGGCGGCGACTGGGGTGCGTTTGTCGTCGACCAGATGGGATTGCAGGCACTTGCGGGATTGCTCGCCATCCACACGAACATGCCTGCCACCGTTCCAGCTGACGTCGACAAGGCCCTCCTGGCCGGCGACCCGCCGCCATCGGGTCTCTCAGCTGAGGAACGACGCGCCTATGAGCAGCTGGTGAGAACGTTCAAGCAAGTCGACTACGCCAGATTGATGGGATCGCGCCCGCAAACCTTGTACGGTATTGCGGATTCACCCGTTGGCCTGGCCGCTTGGCTTCTCGACCACAATGATGCTGATGGCCAGCCGGCCGCGGCGGTCGTCGCGGCTCTGAACCGGACCACGAGCGCCACGGGCGAACTGACGCGTGACGAGATCCTCGACAACATCACGCTTTACTGGCTGACGAACACGGGGGTCTCTGCTTCTCGTCTCTATTGGGAATACAAGGGGGGCTTCTTCAACGCCAAGGGCGTCTCCATTCCGGTGGCCGTGAGCGTCTTTCCCGGCGAGCAATATCAGGCGCCGCGGAGCTGGACAGAGGAGGCTTACCCCAACCTCATCTATTTTAACAAGGTCGACAAGGGTGGTCACTTCGCGGCCTGGGAAGAGCCCCAGCTGTTCGCGACGGAGGTCCGCGCGGCGTTCAGACCACTGCGCTAGTTGGAGTGAGGGGGTGACGCAAACGTCGTGCGCGCCACCCTCCACGCTGCTATGCCGCCAGCGCTTCCTTGCATAAAGTGAAGCGCGATCTACGGAAAGGAGACCATAATGACCAGTACAGTGGGGGAAGGGGTCGCAGTCCGACCCTTCCGCGTCGACGTTCCGGAAGAGGATCTCGTCGACCTCCGCCGACGCATCGCGACGACACGGTGGCCCGACCGCGAGACCGTCAGCGACCGGTCCCAGGGTGTCCAGCTGGCGAAGCTCCGCCCGCTCGTCGAGTACTGGGGCACCGACTACGACTGGCGCAAGGTCGAGGCGACGCTCAACGCGCTGCCCCAGTTCATCACCAAGATCGACGGGCTGGACATCCAGTTCGCGCACATCCGCTCGCCGCATGACGACGCCCTGCCGCTGCTCATGACACACGGCTGGCCGGGCTCGATCATCGAGCTCCTGAAGGTCATCGAACCGCTCACCAACCCCACAGCCCACGGCGAGCGCGCCGAGGACGCCTTCCACCTCGTCCTTCCCACGATGCCCGGCTACGGCTTCTCGGAGAAGCCCACGAGCACCGGCTGGGGCCCGGCCCGGATGGCGAGCGCGTTCCACGAGCTGATGCTCCGGCTCGGCTACCCGCAGTACCTCTCCCAGGGAGGCGACTGGGGCGCGATCATCTCAGAGCTGCTCGCGGTCCAGGCCCCCGAGGGATTCCTCGGTATCCACGTCAACATGCCCGGGACCGTCCCGCCGGACATCCTCCGGCACCTCCGCAACTTCGACCCCGCGCCCGCGGAACTGTCGGATCGCGAGAAGATCGCTTACGACCGGCTGCTGCACTTCTACCGCGACGGCTTCGGCTACGCGGCGATGATGAATCAGAGCCCGCAGACGATCGGCTACGCCCTGGCGGACTCGCCGGTCGGGATGGCCGCGTACTACTACGACAAGTTCGCCGAGTGGACCGACAGCGGCGGCGAGCCCGAGAAGATCCTCACGTACGACGAGATGCTCGACGCCATCACGCTCTACTGGGTCACCAACACTGGGACGTCATCGTCGCGGTCGTACTGGGAAGGCGCGCAGGCCGGGGGCGGCCCGTTCGACGCGTTCGACATCCCGACCCTCCCGGTCGCGGTCACGGTGTTCCCGGCCGAGATCTACCGCGCGCCGCGGAGCTGGGGCGAGCGGGCCTTCGGCAACCTCATCTACTGGAACGAGGTCGACAAGGGCGGTCACTTCGCCGCCTGGGAGCAGCCGAAGCTCTTCACAGCGGAGATCCGCGCCGCGTTCAGGCCACTGCGGTAGCTCATACGGCGTTGTTGCGTTGTCGCGTGGTGGGCACGGTTGGTCGCTGCGGTGCATAGCTCAGACGGCGAGGACGAGTTCGGCGAATGCGTGCGGGATCCGATGCCGCGGATCGATGTCGATGGCCAGTTCGTAAATGACCGCGTGGGAGATTTTGGGTAACTATTCATCTGGGGGCTTGGTTGAAACCAAGAGGTGCTTGCCCGCCGACTCGTTGTTACCGGGGGCCACCCCAGCCCAGCTAGCCAGGGTGGCGGCGGTGGGGAAGCGGGTCATGTCGCCGCTGGTCTCAGCGAGGATGATCTCGGCGACACGGTCGGAAACACCGGGAATGGTGATCAACAGTTGCTGGTGGTGGTGAGAAGGCCGTAGTTGCTGCTCAATCCGGCTGCTGAACACGGTGATCTCGGCGTCGAGGAGATCGATGTGTCTGAGCGCTTGACGGGCCAAGAACCCGTGATGATCGCTGAATCGGCCGACCAGTGCCTCACGCAGACCACCGATCTTCGCACGGGCCTTGCCCAACGCAAGCTCAGCCAGAGTGTAGGGGTCGCGTTCCCCGTCGATGAGCGCTTCGATCATCAACCGGCCGGACTGAGTCAACGTCTTGCTCAGCACCAGTGACACCTTGATCCCGGCGTCTTCGAGAACCTTCTCCAACTGGTTGAGCGCCCGGATGCGTTCTCGCACCAGATTGGCACGCTGACGGGTCAGATCCCGCAGCCGGCGCACCGGCGGCGGGGGACGAACGACGCCGACACCAGCCCGTGCTGGGCCAGCTGCGCCAGCCACTCCGCGTCTTTGACGTCGGTCTTGCGCCCGGGGACCCTCTTGACGTCCCGGGCATTGACCAACCGCACCTCGAACTGCTGTTCAAGCAGATAAAACACGGGTTTTCCAATAATCACCGGTGGCTTCCATCACCACCAGGCTCACCTGACTGTGGGCCAACCAGTCCACCAACCCCAGCAGCTGACCCGTCATTGTACCGAACGTGCGGACCTCCTGCCGGTAACGCCGCACCCGCTCTCGGCCGGGACACGCACGCACGCCTTCACCTCGGCCTTGCCATCGACCGCGATCGCGACCAGCGCGGGCTCGCCCGGCTCCTCACCCGGGCCAGCAGCTCGGCGGGCACATCGGCGAGCCACCCGGCGATCGCGGTGAACGAACCCATCCCAGCCAGCGCTGCCTCCGCGTACAGGGTCAACACCACCGCGACCGGGTGATCCCGGCCCCGCTCACCACGCCCATCAGACACCGCGGCGAACCGTCGCAGCAGGTCAGTGCCCTCGACCGCGGCACAAGGGAGCTCAGCATTCCTCTCCTGAGCCAGAACGTGACCCGGCGAGCACTGTCGAATACGACTGGGCAATGACAGGATGAACCAGCAACGAAGCTCTGGTGGCAACGAGAAGTCTCGAGAAGGACCACTCATCCTACCGGAGCCTCGTTCGCCCACCAAAGCGACACGCCGAAGATCGCCAACTTTGATCACCCGACTGGCGCCGCGGCCCAAGGATGATCTTGGAACGCCCCTGTCCCGCTCGCCGTGGGAACGCGGCACCAACGAGAACACCAACGGACTGTTCCGAGAGTACTTCCCCAAGGGCACCGAGATCACCGACGACCAAACCTACCTCGCCCTTGTGGCCCGCGAGCTCAACAACCGACCACGGCGTATCCTCGACTACCGAACCCCAGCAGAAGTCTTCACCGACCTCCTGACCAGCTCGATTGCTACCACCGGCTGACACCGCCCCAGGCTGTGTGCATTCCGATCGATGGGAGGTCCGTGATGGCCGATACACTGGCACAGCCTGGGTTGATGCGGATGGGGACATCACGTGCCCGCTGGGTTCTCTTCGCCGCCGTTTTGGGGTCGGGATTGGCGATGCTGGACGCCACGGTGGTCAACGTGGCGCTGGAGCGCGTCGGCACGGAGCTGGGGGCTGATTTTTCCGGTCTGCAGTGGACGATCAACGCTTACACGCTCACCCTCGCCGCGTTGATCCTGCTCGGCGGATCGCTAGGCGACCGGTTCGGTCGGCGCCGTGTGTTCGTGGTGGGGGTGGTGTGGTTCGCCGCGGCGTCACTGTTGTGCGGGTTGGCACAAAACATTGAGATGCTGGTGGCCGCCCGAGCTCTGCAGGGCGTAGGCGGTGCGTTGCTGACACCGGGCAGTCTGGCAATCATCTCGGCGTCTTTCCACGGTGCCGATCGGGCGGCCGCAGTAGGGGCGTGGTCAGGGCTGGGAGGGGTGGCTGGCGCGGTCGGACCGTTTCTGGGCGGCTGGCTGGTTGAGTGGAGTTGGCGAGCGGTGTTCCTGGTCAACCTGCCGGTGGCGGCGCTAATTGTTGCCGTCGCCGCGCGGCATGTGCCGGAGTCGCGTGACCCCGACGCGGTGCCGCACCTGGACCTTGCCGGCACTGCGCTGGCCGTGGCCGGTTTAGGCAGCCTGACCTATTCACTCACCGCAGCGGGCGAGGTCGGGGCCAGCGCGGGTGTGATCGGGTTGGGTGTTGTCGGTGTGGTGACGTTAGCGGCATTCGTGCTGGTGGAGCGACGGTCGGCACACCCGCTCGTGCCGACCCGGCTGTTCGGTAGCGCACAGTTCAGCGCGGCCAACGCGGTGACGCTGCTGGTGTACGCCGCGTTGGCGGTCCTGTTCGTGTTGCTGGTGCTCCAGCTGCAAGTGATCGCCGGGTTCACCCCCTTGCTGGCCGGCGCCGCCCTACTTCCGGTGACCGTGATCATGCTGCTGTTCTCTGCTCGGGTTGGTGCACTTGCTCAGCGGATTGGGCCGCGCATCCCGCTCACCACCGGCTCGCTGGTCTCTGCCGCCGGCCTACTGCTGATGCTGCGGATCGGACCGGGCGCATCGTACCTGGTCGACGTCCTGCCGCCGGTGGTCGTGTTCGGGACCGGACTGGCGCTGATCGTCGCCCCGCTGACGGCCACCGTGCTCGACTCCGCACCCGACCGCTACGCCGGCACCGCATCCGGGGTCAACAACGCGGTGGCCCGCGCCGCTGGGTTGCTCGCGGTCGCCGTGGTGCCCGCCGTAGCCGGTATCAGTGGCGACGACTACACCGACCCGGTTACGTTCGGCTCCGGATTCCGCGCCGCCCTGCTAATCAGCAGCGGATTACTGGTCGCTGGCGCGCTGGTGGCATTTGCCCTCATCCGACGTCCGCTCACCACGCCTGAAGCGGGTGAAACCAAGACGCCACCGCCCACCCGGGTACACCTTGAGAAATGCATGCACTGCGGGATCAGCGGTCCCCAAGTACACCCCCGTGAGCCCATTGGCGCTGATCAGTACCACAGGTAAGGGTCCAGCTGGTGGCGTTGCAGACGATGATCACATTGTGAGGTGGTGCAGATTGACGAGGTGCTGCGAGGGCTTCTTGATCCGGTAGTTGTTGTGGCGGCCGGGCTTGACTGCGCGTGGGCAGGTCCGATGCCGGCGCGTCGGGTTGGTCGTGTCGGTGATGTCGGCCAGGACGTGGGGCAAGACGTCGTCCCAGCGCTCAGGGGGAAAGCCCGCCGTCCCGGTGGCGGTGCGGGGGGCGATGCGCAGGACCCGGGTGAATGAGACTCGGTCGGGGTCGAGGTCCGC
>DASQWR010000077.1:0-10807 GCA_035640155.1 Pseudonocardiaceae bacterium | reverse complement strand
CAGGCCGTCCACGCCGTCGCCGTTCCCGCTTCGACGACGACGAGACGCCGTCCCGACGCCCCACCGCTGCCCCCTACGACGACGACGCACCGCCCAGCGGGCAGCGCTGGTCCACCTGGGACACCGGGCAGCGGGGCCCGGCACCGCACCCGCGCTGGCTGGTCACCGCGCTCGCTGCGGTCGACACCGACCTCGGCGTGCTGAAGACCGGCAAGGAGGCCGACGTCCACCTCCTGGAGCGGGCGGTGCCCGGCGGCCGGTCATGCCTGCTCGCCGCGAAGCGCTACCGCTCCGCAGAGCACCGGATGTTCCACCGCGACGCCGCCTACACCGAGGGCCGCCGGGTCCGCCGATCCCGCGAGACCCGGGCGATGGCGCATCGCACCGCGTTCGGGCGTGACCTGCTCGCCGGGCAGTGGGCGGCCGCGGAGTTCGGGGCGCTCATCCGGCTCTGGCGCCTCGGTGCGCCGGTGCCCTACCCGGTCCAGCTGCTGGGCACCGAGGTGCTGCTGGAGTTCCTCGGTGCGGACGACGGCAGCGCCGCGCCCCGGCTCGCCCAGCTGCGGCCCGATCCGGACGTCCTGCGCGGGCTGTGGCACCAGCTCGTGGATGCGCTGATGCTGCTCGCCGGGGAGGGTCTGGCCCACGGCGACCTCTCGGCGTTCAACCTGCTGGTGCACGGTGACCGGCTGGTGCTCATCGACCTGCCGCAGGTCGTGGACGTGGTGGCCAACCCGCGGGGGCCGGAGTTCCTGGCCCGCGACGTGACGACGGTCAGCGGATGGTTCGTGGCCCGCGGGCTGCCCCCCAAGGTCGCCGACGCGGCGGCGCTCGAGGACCTGCTCCGCTCCGAGGCCGGCTTGCCGAGGGTGGCCAGGTCATAGCGGCGCTCCAATCACCGCCGCCACTTGCAGTATTGGTTAGGCTGGCCTTACTCTCGAAGGAGTGAGGCTCGGCTCACCTAACCAGCGGGAGCGGTCGCTCCCGGTCGAGGAAGGACCTGACACGAAGCGATCACGACGTCCCGCCCCACGGCCGGGTGAGAGCAGCGATGTGTCACTGCCGTACCGACCACCTCGGCGGCGCGTCAACCGGACCAACACGCCGGGCACGCTCTTCGTCTCCACGGTTGACCCGCTGACGCACTACGCATTCACCGCTGTGCGGGACGCCCCAACACTCATAACCCGGAGATATGGATGCCCTCGGTCAACAGTCACCGCACCGCCGTCGTCCTGCCATGACCGGAATCGTGCGACGCCTGGTGGCGGACCCAGACGAGCTGATCACGAAGGGACGGGTGCGGATGCGACAGCTCACCTGCGCCTGGTGCAAGCGTCGGAGCTGGGTCGTCATCGGCCCAGCTCGATGCAGTGACTGCATGCAGGGCCTCCCGCCGCGCCGGAACCGCTGACTCGAACCAGTGGAGGGCACCGATGATCCCCACCCGCGCCGCCGCCGCCCTTGCCGCCGCGCTGCTCGCGGCCTCCTGCTCGTCCGGGGGCGAACAGGAGGTCGCGGGGCCGGCCACCGCGAGCCAGCTCACGATCGCGGTGCCCGAGGACGTCGGACCGCTGAACATCCTCAACCAGAGCGACGACCCGCTGACCTTCCTCGTCTACGACCGCCTGGTCGCGCCATCGCCGTACGCCGAGGACCCGCAGCCGTGGCTGGCCACCGAGGTCCGCAACGTCGACCCGCGGACGTGGCTGATCTCGCTGCGCGACGACGTCAGCTGGCACGACGGGGAGCCGTTCACCGCCGACGACGTGGCGTTCACCATCGACTGGTTCAAGCGGGTGCCGAGCGGCACCTACTCACACCACATCACGACGGTGCCCAACATCGCTCAGGTGGAGGTGCTCGGCCCGCACGAGGTGAAGCTGACCTGCGGCTTCAACTGCCCGTTCCTCGGGAGCGTGACGCTTGCCCACGTGCCGATGATGCCCGAGCACATCTGGAGCGCGATCGAGGACCCGGAGAGCTACGACGGGTTGCCGGTGGGAACGGGCCCGTACCGGCTGGTGTCCCACGAGCCGGGGCAGAGCTACCGCTTCGAGGCCAACCGCGACTACTTCGCCGGCAAGCCGCTGGTCCAGACGTTGCTGATGCCGATCATCCCGAACCCGACCACCACGTTCACGGCGCTGCGCACCGGCGAGATCGACGCCGCGACCCAGTTCCTGCCTCCCGAGCTCGTGGACCAGTTCCGGAGCTCCGAGGCCATCGAGGTGGTCACGACCACCCCGCTGCAGTTCCCCGAGCTGCGGATCAACTTCCGGCGACCGCCGTTCGACAACCCCGAGTTCCGCCGCGCGCTGTCGATGGCCATCGACCGCCAGGAGCTCAAGGACACCGTCTGGCTCGGCACGGGCCGGGCCGCCGACCGCGGCTACCCCCATCCGGACTCGCCGTGGACCAACCCCGACCTGAGCACCCCGTACCAGCCGCAAGCCGCGCAGGCCATGCTGGACGAGCTGGGTTTCGCCGACACCGACCGCGACGGGATGCGGGAGGGTCCAGCTGGGCCGCTGAACTTCACGATCTACGTCGACGGGAGCGTCCCGGTCCGGGTCCGGGCCGCCGAGCTTGTCTCCGAGCAGCTCGGCGAGGTCGGCATCGGCGCGAGCACCCAGACCCTCGACAGCGGTGCACTGTCGGACCTGTCCGACTCGAAGGACTACGACATCTACGTCAACGACATCACGGCACACGGCGTCGCGGACCCCACGCAGTTCATCATGTCCCACTTCTCCGGCTACCTCTGGCAGCTGCCCGACGTGCCGTACCCGGCGTTCCAGGCGCTGTTCGAGGAGTGGAAGGCGACGGAGACCATCCCGGCGGCCGCAGCCGTGTCGTTCCGGATGCAGGAGCTGTTCAACCGCCAGCCCACCTCGATTCCGTTGCACTACCCGTCCGGTGAGCAGGCCTACCGCCCGGAGGCGTTCGACGGATGGGTCGAGTCCCCGGGTTATGGCATCGTGCACAAGTGGTCCCTGCTGCCGCGGGAGGTGGCGCGGGAGGCCGGCGCCGTCATCGAGCCCGGGCGATGAGCCGGCTGCCCCGCGTCCTGGGGCGCGCCGGGCAGTACGGCCTCGTCCTCCTGGTGGCGACCACGGTGAACTTCCTGCTGCCCCACCTCGCCCCCGGCGACCCGGTCACCTACCTCTACGACGGGGAGACGGCCGGCCTGACCCCCGAGCAGGTCGCGGAGGTGCAGGCGCGCTACGGGCTCGACCAGAGCCTGCCCGAGCAGTACGCCGACTTCTGGGCCGGCCTGGTCCGCGGCGACCTCGGCGTCTCGGTGCAGTACAACCGGCCGGTCCTCGACGTGCTGGCCGAGCGCCTGCCCTGGACCGTGGCCCTCGTCGGGGTCGCGACCCTGCTCGCATTCGTCCTCGGGACGCTGCTCGGGGCGTTCGCCGCGTGGCGGCGCGGGACCCGGCGCGACGCGGGCCTGGTCACCGGGGTGCTGGCGCTGGACGCGATGCCGGGCTTCTGGCTCGGGATGCTGCTCATCGCGGTGTTCTCGGTCGAGCTCGGCTGGTTCCCGTCCTTCGGCGCCAGCGCGATCACCGCCGAGGGCGCCGCGGGCTGGGTCGAGGTGGCGCAGCGGCTGGTGCTCCCCGTCGCGACCCTTGCCCTCGCCACCCTGGGGTCGATGTTCCTGCTGGCGAGGGCGTCGATGACCTCGGTGCTCGACGAGGCGTTCATCCGGCTGGCGCGGGCGACGGGGGTCCCGGAGCGCCGGATCGCGGTGCACTACGCGCTGCGCACCGCGCTGCTGCCGGTCTACACCCACCTCACCCTGGTGCTGGGCACGCTCGTCTCGGACGCCGTCGTGGTGGAGACCGTGTTCGCCTACCCGGGGGTCGGGCGGCTGATCTACGAGGCGGTCGTCGCGCGCGACTACCCGCTGCTGCGGGGCGCGTTCCTGCTCCTCACGGTCGGTGTCATCGCCGCCAACCTGCTCGCCGACCTGACCTACCCGCTGCTGGATCCCCGGGTCCGCCGGATGGAGCGGGCCGCGACGCCGGAGGAGGTCTCGTGAGGGCGGGCACCCGGTCCCGGAGGTTCGCGCTGGCGAGCGCGGTGATCCTCGGCTCCCTGGTGGCGGTCGCGGTGCTGGCCCCGCTGCTGGCACCGTACGACCCCGCCGAGCGCACCGGCATCCCGTTCTCGGCTCCCTCGGTCGCGCACCCGCTGGGCACCAACGACATCGGCCAGGACCTGCTCTCCGAGCTGATCTACGGCGCCCGGATCTCGCTGCTGATCGGCGTGGTCGCCGCGCTCGCCGCCACGGTCCTCGGCACCGCGATCGGCGCCGTCGCCGGGTACGCGCGCGGCTGGCTGGACACGGCGCTGATGCGGCTGGTCGACGTGGTGCTCGCGCTGCCCGTGCTGCCCCTCACGATCGTGATCGGGGTCTTCCTCGGGCCGGGCCTCGCCACGCAGATCGTCGTCATCGCGTCGGTCATCTGGGCCGAGACTGCCCGCGAGCTGCGGTCGCAGGTGCTCTCGCTGCGCGAGCACGACCACATCCAGGCGCTGCGGGCGATGGGCGCGGGGCCCGGGCACGTCCTGCCGCGGCACGTGCTGCCCGCCGTCGCGCCGCTCGTCGTGCCGCAGTTCGTGCTCGCCACGAAGAAGGCCATCCTGCTCGAGGCATCGCTGGCCTTCCTCGGGCTGGGAGACATCACCGCGAAGAGCTGGGGCACCATGCTGTCACTCGCGCAGAGCCGCAGCGCGTTCCTCACCGACGCCTGGTTGTGGTGGGTGCTGCCCCCCGGCGTCGCGATCGCGGTGACGGTGCTGGCGTTCGCCCTGCTCGCGTACGCGTTCGAGGAGCGGGCCCGTCCCTCACTGCGGGATCGGGTCGCTGGCCCACCACGGACCGCCGACCCGCGTCCCGGGAGTCTCGAGCCATCGCCGAGGCACCCGCTGGTGATCGACGACCTCACCGTGACCTACGGCGCGCACGTTGCGGTGGACCGGGTGAGCCTGCACGTCGCGCCCGGGGAACTGGTCGGGCTGGTCGGGGAGTCGGGCAGCGGCAAGTCCACCGTCGCCGGCGCGACCCTCGGCCTGCTGCCGGCCGCCGCCCGGGTCACCGGCGGCCGGGTGCTGGTGTGCGGGCACGACGTGACCCGCATCGGGCCCACGGAGCTGCGCGCGCTGCGGGGCCGGCACATCGGCCTGGTCCCCCAGGAGGCGATGAGCGCGCTGAACCCGGTGCACACCGTCGGGGACCAGCTCGGCGAGGCGCTCACCGCGCACGGCCAGCGCAGCCGCGACGCCGATCACGCCCCGGACACCGATCGCAGCCGGGACGCCGTTCGCACCCGCGCCGCCGAGCTGCTCGACCTGGTGGCTCTGGACCCGGCGCGCGCCCGGGACTACCCGCACCAGCTCTCCGGCGGCATGCGGCAGCGCGTGGTGATCGCGATCGCGCTGGCGGGCGACCCGACGGTGCTCGTCGCCGACGAGCCCACCAGCGGGCTCGACGTCCTGGTGCAGGCCGAGGTGCTGGATCTGCTCGACGGGTTGCGCAGGCGCCTGGAGCTCGCCGTGCTGGTCGTCTCGCACGACCTGCCGATGATCGAGCGGATCGCCGACCGGATCGCGGTGATGCAGGCCGGCAGGGTGGTCGAGCTGGGGCCTGCGGCGCGGGTGCTGGCGGACCCCGCGCACCCGTACACCCGACGGCTGGTCGAGGCGACCCCGCGGCTGCGGCTGCCGGTCGAGGTGGCCGGGTCGTGACCCTGCTGGCCGTGGAGGGGCTGTCGGTGACGTTCCGGGGCGCCGCGGGCCGGGTGCCCGCCGTCGTCGGTGTCGACCTGGCGGTGGCGGCGGGCGAGGTGGTCGGGCTGGTCGGCGGTTCCGGAGCGGGCAAGTCGACCGTCGCCCGGGCGGTCGCCGGGCTGGAGCGGGTCGCATCAGGCCGCATCCGGTTCGACGGGGTGGATCTCACGGACCTGCGGGGTGCTGCGCGCCGGCGCGCCCGGCGGGGGCTGCACCTGGTGTTCCAGGACCCCTACGCCTCGCTGCCACCGACGCTGCCGGTGGGCCGCATCGTCGCGGAGCCGCTCGTGATCCACCGCCTCGGCGACCGGGAGGCACGGGTGCACGACGCGCTGGGTGCCGTGCATCTCCCACCCGTGCGCTACCTGCACCGCTACCCCCACCAGCTCTCCGGCGGGGAGCGCCAGCGCGTCGCGTTCGCCCGCGCGCTGGTCACCGAGCCGCGGCTGGTGCTGGCCGACGAGCCCACCCAGATGCTCGACGCGTCGCTGCGTGCGGAGATCGCCGACCTGCTGGAGGAGCTGCGTGCCCAGCGCGGGGTCGCGGTGCTGCACATCACCCACGACCTCGCGCTGGCGCAGCGGTCGTGTGACCGGCTGGTCGTGCTGCGCGCGGGCCGCGTCGTCGAGCAGGGCCCGACCGACGCGGTGCTGGCCCGGCCCGAGCACTCCTACACCCGCGCGCTGATCGACGCCGCCCGCGCGCTGCACCGCCACCCCGTCTGAGGAGGACCTCTCGTGACCGCACCAATCGCCACACTCGACATGGACATCCGCTCCCCGGAGACGCGCCCGCGCGGCACGGACCGGCTGGACCTGTACGCGGTCGGCGAGGCGGACCTGACGCGCTACGCCGCGCTGATCGTGCCGGCGATGGCCGACCAGGAGCACCTCGCTCGGCACCGCGACGCGATCCGCGACTACCTCGACGCCGGCGGGGTGGTGGTGTTCGGCGGCCACCTGCACCGCGACTGGCTGCCCGGGGCCGCACCGTTCGTGCCCCTGGACCCGCCGTCGCTGCGCGGGTACCGCGTCGCGGAGATCGCCGACCACCCCGTGTTCGACGGCGTCGAGGCCGACGACCTGACCTTCCGCCGCGGGGTCGCCGGGTTCTTCGCCCGCGGCCACCACCCCGTTCCCGACGGCGCCGAGGTCCTGGTACGGCTCGCCGGTGGGGAACCCGCCACCTACGTCGACCGGGTGTCGACGCGGGGCACGATCCTCGTGCAGGCCAGCTGCGACCTGCTCGGGTACGCGGGGAGCGCGGGTGGCACCGCGCAGCGGATCCCGGAGCAGCTGCTGGCGTGGGTGCGGGCCCAATCCCGGATCCGACAGTCCCGGACCCGACAGTCCCGGACCCGGCCGGGAGCCGCACCCCGGCGGGCGCCGGCCGCGGCGCCCCTCACCTCGCTGCAGCGGGGCGGGCTGGCCGCTGTCTACGGCGGGTCCGCGCCGCACCACCGGGCGATCACCACACCCAAGTACGCCCGCCACCTCACGGGGGGCACCGTGTACTTGCCCGAGCTTCCCGACACCGACCTGACCGGGCTCGACGGGCTCGTCGTCCCCGAGCGGCTGCACCACGGCCTGCTCGAGGCCGGGGCGAAGCGCGTGCTGGACCTGCTCGACGCCGGCGGCACCGTGATCGCCTTCTCCGGCGGCGAGCCGCTGCCCGACTTCCTGCCCGGGGTGCGGTGGGAACACCGCCCCACCAACTTCTGGTGGTGGCTCGAGCCCGGCGCGTCCCTGGGGCTGCAGACGCCCGACCCGAACCACTCGCTGTTCCTGCACCTCGGGTTGCGGGACTGCACCTGGCACTACCACGGGGTGCTGTCCCCGCCCGACGAGGCCGAGGTGCTCGTCGAGCTCCCCACCGGCGAGGCACTGCTCTACGTCGACCGCGCATCCACGCCGGGCACGCTGATCGTCTCCACCCTCGACCCGCTCAGCCACTACGGCAGCCACTTCATGCCCGCGACGGAGCGGTTCCTCGACGGCTTCCTGCCGTGGGCGTCGGGGACCCTGCTCGCCTCGGCGCGATGACTCAGGCGCGCAACCTCAGGCGACGAGGAGGTGGGGCAGGGGTTTGCGGCGGGGTCTTCGCTGAGGATCTATCCAGGCGGGCGGGATGAACTCGGGGAGCCCGTCGTCGATGCGGACCTGCCACCCGGAGTCGGCGTGCAGCAGTCGGTGATGGGCCTTACACACCATGACGCAGTTGCTAAGTCACGCTTTATGTGGCTCTCCTGCTGTATCCGTGGGCGCCTCCGGTGGTGCCGCGCAGCCTGCGGGGCCGTCCCTCCCAGGTCAAGGGCGCCTTCTGCGTCGCTGCCGCGATGGCGCGCGCCCCCCTTGACCTGCGAGCCTCTACGGCCCCTCCGGGCAGCATTGCGGGCAGGCCAAAGGCCTGCCCTCCATAACGCGCGGCACCACCAGATGCCCCGTGACCTCGAAGGATGAAGGGCGCCTTGAGACATCCTAGGCCACGGCGCCCATGCGAACGGACTTGCGATCATGAACGGCTACCCACGGATTGGGTCGGAGAGTCCTTTATGTACCCAATAAACGTCAGCGCCGGACGCCTGGACCAAAATGCGCAAGCTCGCTGAGCTGCGCCGACGCAGGCATCGTCTCCCTACGAGGAGTTCGAGGCGAAGAAGGCGCAGTTGCTCGCCGCCAAGCCCAGACGCACCGCACGCCCGCTTCCGCGTCAGCGCGCGGGATCGGCAGATCTGGCGTCCCTGGCCGCCGCGACGAGCGCGATGAGCTGCTCAGCCTCGTCGTCGGTGAGGACGACGGTGCTGAGCATCGTCGCCCCGGTGGTGAGCCACACTCGCCCGTTCCGCCCTAGGCCCTGACGAGTGACGATCACCCTAGTGGTCTCGTTGTCCGGCATCCGGGCCGTCGTCATGCCCCGGTACGTCTCGTCGCGCGTGCTCATCCACCGGACCTTGGCCCCTCGCACCACCCTCGGGTTGTCGCCCGCGCAAGGTCACCCGATCAGCCGACGCGCTGCAGCCCCATTCGGTAGGCCATGCCGCGCAGCTCGCGGCCCACGACGTCGCGGCGAGCACGCCGCAGGAGGTCAGTGGCGGTCTCCCGAAAGTAGAAGTTGTTGCGCACCAGCTGAGGGGCGATCTCCTCGGCGCGGCGCAGCGCAACAACGGCCTGGTCGCGAGTGCTCCGCTCCCGGGCAAGTCCACGCCCCAAGTCGCCGAAGAACATTGCCTGCCGGGCCTTGGACGGCACGGCAAACGGGTCCACGTCGCGGGCGATCTCAGCGAGCTTTCCGCCAGACACGCCCAGTTCCACCGCCAGCGACACCCGCCAGATACCCACGTTGTCCAGTCCGAAGTAGACCTGGCCGAATCGCGGGGCGTCGGCTGGCACCACTCGGGCGATCTCGTCAGCCTCGGCGAGGTGGGCATCAGTGTCGTCAGGGCGGTTCAGGGCGGCCGAGGCAAGCGCCGCGTTCAGGTGCACCGCGCCGTACATCTGCGCCGCGTCAGGTGAACCCGCCGCAGACTGCAGGCCGGCAGCGGCCCACTGGGACACGGTGAGCATCGTCTCCCGGCTTGACGTGCCCACCGTCATCCCTCGCAGCCACGCCGCCAGGCCCAGCCACGCGGGGGTATCCAGCTCCTCGGCAACGGTCTGTGCGTGCACCGCAGCCAGTTGCGGCAGCCCGGGCACGCCGAGGCTCTTGGTCAGCTCCTCCGCGGCGTGGTAGCAGTCCATCAGCGCGTGCAGCACCTCGGCGCGGTGGTCGGGCTCGTGGACCCTCGCGGCATGCAGGTCCGCCAGCAGCCCGGGCAGCACGCGCCCCTGCGACGCGTAGTCAGCCGCCGGGCGGAGAACTGTGTTCAGCAGGTGCCGCTCGGCCGCCAACTCAGGCCACGGCCTGCCCCGGCGCGTCCACGAATCCCCCAGCGCCGGCTCGGTGAGCACCACTTGAAGCTCCGCAATCGTCCTGGACGCCTCCGCGGTCAGCGGATCGGCCGGCCGGAATGGCTGCCCAGTCAGTTCACCCGGGGCCACCTGCAGCGCATGCGCTAGTGCCTCCAACGTGGAGCGTTTGTCCACCGACCGCTGCCCGCGCTCGATCCGTGACAGGTGCGACTCGGACAGCCCGGCCAGCTCAGCGACCGCCCGCAGACTCATCCCGCGCCAGTAACGGATCTCACGCAGTCGACGGCCAACGGTCCGGGTGTCCTCGGCGTCCACCCCTCGACCGTACCGCGGGTCTCGCCGCTGAATACTACCGGGAGCTGGCCCAGAGGGCACGGCAGGTGGCCGCGGTGGCCGCAATCAGGGCCTGAGCCACCACTCTGTTCTCGCGTGACGATCGTCCCGTTCTGATGCTCAAGGCAACACCTGGAAACGACAGTTACGCCATTTGCTAGATCAGCGCCGATCCGTCACAGATCGAGCGAGAGCTGGTCGCCCTCGCCAGTGTCATAGCGACGCTGAGCCTGGAAGTAAGGCAGTAGCGTGTTAGGCATGTGTGGGCGCTTCCCGCGCGGGATCCCTCGAATCTCATAAACGACTGACGGGCAGCGGGCGAACCGCGCGGGGTGTGACCTAGACACGGTTACTGATGACGTGGCTGCGGGCACTGTTCATCCCACCACCGCTGGTTCTTACCTCACACGGGGGCGCTCGCACTGCTCGCGTGAGTCCACATCTCGCCCATCTCGGAGACCTGCCCGTCCGGCGAGGGCACTGGCGTTGGCGGAGTTGCGCATCTAGTGTCGCGTAATTGAATGTCCTTTACTTTGGGCGCAGTTTCTGCGGGACTGTTCTTATGGAGCTCACCGTTGAGCAGCGTACGGAGTTGGAGTCTGTTGTGCGTATCGGCTATGACGGATCTGTGTCGGCTCGGGCGCAGATGGTCTTGTGGCGGGCTGAGGGGCACAGTGTGGCTGATGTTGCTGTGATGGCTGGCACGACGAAGCCGACTGTTTACAAGTGGATTGACCGGTTCGAGGAGGGTGGTCTTGCCGGCT
>DASQWR010000076.1:0-5553 GCA_035640155.1 Pseudonocardiaceae bacterium | reverse complement strand
TGATCACCCGTCGAATCAGCGGCGAGAGGCGGCTCATCCAGCATGATCAATCTACCGTTTTGCTCGGCGCTTATGAACCAGCACAGCACGACACAGCCGCCTACCGGATATGATCGAGTATCAAGTGGACAGCTGCTGACCAGCACCGGAGCCGATGGCTAATCATGCTGGAGCAGGTGACGCCCGATCAGCGGGTTCGGGGTTCGAGTCCCTGGCGGCGCACGACCCGGTCTGGCCTCGAGACCTCACCCATGTGCGGGCTCCGGCCACCAGCCATCCCCGAGGAGCCGGTTCCGGTCCTTGTCTCGGGTTGACCAGGGCGCGGTCCCGCCGACCTCCTCCAGGGCTACCACACGCCGTACCCAGGGGTACAGACACGTCGTTCAGCAGAGAGTGTCCGCGCGTCAACGTCGGCTTCCTGCGATGCGGCCCTGGAGGCGAGCAGGCGTAGTGCGTCCTCGGATGGGGAACCGGGTTCGGCGGTGTAGATCGTGAGCGTGAGGCCGGGCTCGGCGGCCATCTCCAGGCCTTCGTTGCGAGGGTGAGGTCGCCGACGACGTGGTGGTGGTGGTCGTGCCCGTGCCGTGGTGCCGGACGTTGTGTGCTCCCCAGCGTCGCACGCAGCGATGAGTTCCGGCGACACAGATGTCGGCGGCGAGGTCCCACTCCGGATAGAAGCGACGCGCGTTCGGGTTCAGGAAGGTGAAACCGCGCGATGTTCGCGGGACGCTGCGGATCAGCGAACACGTCGGCGTAGAACGCTCGCGCGAGCACCGGCCTCGGTCCGGAGGATTGAGAGCTCGCCCACGAGGTCGTGGAGGTCCTTATCGCGGGGATCGCGGACACCGCGGGCAGGTCCATCCGGCCCTTGTGCACGAACGCGGCGCCTTCGGTGACCGCGTCGAGGGCCCAACGCAGACTGGGACGTACCGACCACTGCTTCGCCGACCGGCGCCGGGGCCGCCGCCGTGATGACCAGTCCGGGCGTACCCGGCCCGGTCCTGCAGGTAATCAACCGCGGCCCGCGCCCCCCGCCAGCACCGCCTCCTCGACGGCCCGCACGTGTGCGTCCCACGCCGCCGCGGCCTCCTCGTCACCCGCGGCACGCGCGTCGGCGGCCATCCGCTCGAACGCCACCCCGAGCAAGCAGATCGACTTCGGGGCGGAGAACGTGACGTCGAGGAACGACACCGCGGACCGGGCGGACCGATCCGCCTCGGCCCGCAGGTCTGCTACGCCCGTTCGCACACGAAGATTGCGGATTCGCCCTTGCCTGGCTTCAGGAACAGCCGGCCGGACAGGAACTGGGCGAGCGACGGCCCGGCATGCAGCGCCGCATCGACGAGCTTCGGCAAGTTGCGGTAGGGCACGTCCCACAGGCCGTCGCTGCCCTCGCGGAGCACCCGGAATCCGTGCTCGGTGAGGAACCGGGCCCACTCGTGGTGTGACTTGAGGTTGATGTGGGTCGGGTCCTTGAAGCCGTTCCAGGCCGCGCCGGCCAGCTCGCAGCCCCGCCCCGCCGGGTCCGGCATCACGGCCAGGACGCGTCCTCCGGGGCGGAGGACGCGACGCCAGGAAGCCAGCGCGGCGGCCGCGGCGTCCTCCGGGAGGTGCTCGAGCACGTGGATGGCGGTCAGGTCGCCGAACGAGCCGTTCGGGATCTGGTCGAGGCCGGTATAGATGGTCGATCCGGGTGCCGTCTCACGGGCTCGCTGCGCCGAGTACTCGGAGATCTCGAAGCCGGCAGCGGGGCCGATGGCCGCCAGGCGCTTCACCAGATGCCCGGTGCCGCAACCGAAATCGAGCCGCGGACCTTGGCCGCTCCCGTATCGGCCCACGAGCCGCACGTAGAGCCCGAGGGCGGGGCGGTCACCGAGCTGGCCGTTCGCGCGGTAATACTCCTCGTCGTACTTCACCGGGATCGACATGTCTCTCCCCGCTCACCCTGTGCGCTCATCGGGCTGATGCTACTGGGGCGTCCCTCGGCTGATTCGCGACCCGGCCCTCCCAGCCCCACGTTTCCGAAGCCCCGTCGGCGCAAATCGTCTTCTCAGACGAGGACGAGGCAGCAGGACGAGGCAGCAGCCTCTCCAGGCAGTCCCCCGCCGCCAAGACCCGCACGGATCGGCCTCTCCGCCGCCGTGATGCCAGATAACCTCGATATCGGGCCATTTCAGTCCGAGCGCTTCGCCTTGCCGGAGCCCGAGTGACAGCGCTACGACCCATCGTGCCTCAGGCTAATCGGAGACGCCGACACGTTACGGGAGCGGCACGCGGGGATCGTCGGCTCACGCTGCCTGCTCATGCCTCGGTGTCATTGGATCACCGTTGGCCCGTCGTAGTAGTCCCCGACGTCGGTCAGCAGCCAGTCTTCAAGGGGCACGCACACCCTGCCCGTGCGGCCCTGCTCGTTCTCGAGGTGGAGCCGCCAGCACTCTCCCGAGTGGTTGCAGTCCAGCGGATCGAAGCTGCACGACACTCGGCCCAGGTCCGAACTCTTCTCGGTGACGATGCCGCTCGTGATGCAACCAGCTAGCAGGAGCATGAGGCTGACCACGAGGGCCGAGGTCCTCGCGGCGATGGCGGCTCGTCGTGTCACTGGCGTTGCTCGTCCCTGCGGCGGCCGGCTGTCAGTTCGTCCGCTCAGTTCGCCCAGCCAGATGTTGTGGGCGGTGTACATCGTCTCGTCGGCCGATGCAGGTGGGGAGTAATCGCCGCCCTCGGCTTCCTCAGCCACTGTGATGAGGGGGTCCCGGGGCTGGGCAGCATGCCGGTCGGCCAGCTCGTCTCCAGTGGTGCAGTTCATGTCGCGGGCTCCTCGCTCTTGGGCTTGGCGTACGCTCCACGGCGGTTCACGCTGACGGCGTCAGCCTTCCGAAGTCGTGTTTCAGCCTGGCGCGTCGTGTCCCCCGTGCCAAGGTCCTCGTCCTCTAACCAAGATCACGCCACTCCTCAGGCCGTCGCCACGCCGTCCGAAGGCGCGACGGCCAGCTCATGCACGTCAGTCCCGACGCCGCTCAGAACTGGTAGTAGAGGAAGGGACTGAAGGTGCCGGTGGCGACGAGCAGCGCGGAGTAGAGCAGCCCGGCCGTCATCACGCCCACCCGGATGACGGTGGCCGGCCGGGAGCGGACCGACTCGAGGTACGGGCCGGTGACCGGACGCGGCGGCAGCAGGAAGATCAGTGCGGCCAGCAGCAGGATCAGCAGCCGCTGGTTGGTCAGCGCGGCGTCGACCACGTCGGTGAGCCCGCCGGAGTCGGGGATCAGCATGTGCTGCAGCATCACCAGCGCGGTGCCGAGGTCTGGCGAGCGGAACAGCACCCACCCCACGACCACCAGCAGCAAGGTGATCGCGCGCCGCGCGACGTAACGTCCCGGGTCCACGGCCGGCGCCCTCCAGCCCTGCCGACGCTCGATCACCAGCAGCGCCCCGTGGTAGAGCCCCCATACCAGGAATGTCCAGCTCGCCCCGTGCCAGAAGCCGACCAGGACGAAGACGATCGTGAGGTTGCGGTACGTGGTTCGCGACCCGCGGCGGTTGCCGCCCAGCGGCACGTAGACGTAGTCGCGGAACCACCGGGACAGCGACATGTGCCAGCGCCGCCAGAACTCGGTGATCGTGGCTGCCGAGTAGGGGCGGGCGAAGTTCTCCGGCAGCCTGAACCCGAGCATCCGCCCGAGCCCGATCGCCATGTCCGAGTAGCCGGAGAAGTCGAAGTACAGCTGCAGCGTGTACCCGATGGCGCCAAGCCAGGCGATCGCGGTGGTCATCTCGTCGGCCGGGGTGGCGAAGCAGGTATCCACCATCGGGGCCAGCGAGTCGGCGATCACCACCTTCTTGGTGAGCCCGAGCGCGAACCGCGGGAAGCCCGAGGCGATGTCGTCCAGCCGGTGGCTGCGCAGCTGCGGCAGCTGGCCGGCGATCTCCCGGTAGCGCACGATCGGCCCCGCCACGAGCTGCGGGAACATCGAGATGTAGGTGGCGAACGAGACCGGGTCGCGCAAGGCGGGACGCTCGCCGCGGTAGATGTCCACCACGTAGGAGATGTGGTGGAAGGTGTAGAAGGAGATGCCGATCGGCAGCGCGAGCTGCACCACCGGCAGGTCCAGCCCGGTCGTCGACGCCAGCGCCGCAGCCTGCTCGGTGGCGAACCCGGCGTACTTCCACACCACCAGCACCGCGACGTCGAAGCTGACGACCCCGATCAGCATGCGGCGGCGGCGCCCGGGCTCCAGGTCCCACTCGTCGGGCTCCAACGCGGGGCCGACAGCGTAGTTCACCATCATGGCGCCGATCAACAGCAGCGTGGTCGGCCCGGCCCCGGTGGCGTAGAACACCAGGCTCGCCGTCGTGATGATGCCGTTGCGCCAGCCCCGGGGCGCGACCAGGACGGCCGCGAGCACGGCCGGCAGGAAGTACCAGAGGAACAGGGGGCTGGCGAAGGACATGGCTAGCGGCCGAGCGTAGTGAGCCGGTGAACGCGCGCACGGTTCGGCGCAGTACCACCTCTGCTTGAACGGGCATCCTCAGGGCGCTACACGAAGAGCTCAGCCCCCCGGCACACCTGCCGAGCAGAGACCAGAGGCGCGGTTGCCCCTATCCTGCTGGATGTGCAGACGATCGATGTCGTGGTGGAGACTCCACGGGGCAGTCGCAACAAGTACGAGTTCGACGAGGACACCGGGCTGATCTGGCTCGACCGACGACTGCCCGGCTCCTTCGCCTTTCCGGCCGACTACGGCTTCGTTCCAGGCGCGCTCGGATCCGATGACGAACCGCTCGACGCGTTGGTGCTCACCGCCGAGCCGACCTACCCGGGGGTGCGGGTGCGGGCCCGGCCGATTGGAGTCTTCTGGATCGTAACTGGGCACGGCCGCGAGGCGAAGCTGGTGTGTATCCCCGAGGGTGAGCCCGCCTATGCCGAGGTTGCTGACCTGGCCGAGCTGCCTGCGCACCAGCTCGCCGAGATCACCAACTTCTTCGACATCTATCGCAGTCTCGACCAGGGCAGCGAGGCCCGCTCCGATGGACACGAGGGCGCGGCAGCGGCACAGCAGGTCCTCACTCGGGCGCGGGTCGATCAGACAGGCACAGGCGAACAGACCCGCCTTGCCGGCCCTTCAAGTCCCTGACGCTGGATCCACAAACCAGGCTCAGGCGGAGCGCCGGAGCCGCGCCACCTCGGCTAGCACCACTCCAGCGGCCACCGAGGCGTTCAGCGACTCCACCGGCCCGGTCATCGGGATCGACACGGTGGCGTCGCAGGTCTCGGCGACCAGCCGCGACAGCCCGCGGCCCTCCGCACCGACCACCAGCACCAGCGGGCCGGTCGCCAGGTCGAACGAGTCCAGCGACATCGACCCGTCGGCGTCCAGCCCGACCACCATCAGCCCGGCGGCGGCGCAGTCCTTCAGTGCCCGCACCAGGTTGGTCACCCGCGCGACGGGCAGGCGCGCCGCGGTGCCGGCCGAGGTCCGCCAGGCCGCCGCGGTCATCCCGGCCGCGCGACGCTGCGGCAGCAGCACCCCGTGCGCCCCGAACGCCGCCGCC
>DASQWR010000075.1:0-4367 GCA_035640155.1 Pseudonocardiaceae bacterium | reverse complement strand
ATGGCCACCGCCGACGCGCTGCGCCGGCTGCGTCCGGATGCCCAGATCACCGCCCTGGGCACCGCGCGGGGGCTGGAGACCACGCTGGTCCCCGCCCGGGGCTACCGGCTAGAGCTCATCCCGCCGGTGCCGCTGCCGCGCAAGCCCAGCCCGGACGTGCTGCGCCTGCCGCTGCGGGTCCGCGGCGCGGTGCGCCGGGTCCGGGAGATCCTCGACGAGGTCGGTGCCGACGTGGTCGTCGGTTTCGGTGGCTACGTCGCGCTGCCCGCCTACCTGGGCGCGCGGGGCCGGGTCCCGATCGTCCTGCACGAGGCGAACGCGCACGCCGGGCTGGCCAACAAGGTGGGCGCCCGGCTCGCCGACCGGGTCGCCGTCGCGGTACCCGAGTGTGGCCTGCCCCGCGCCGAGGTGGTCGGCCTGCCACTGGGGCGCGCCATCACCGGGCTGGATCGTGCCGCGCTGCGCGCGAAGGCCCGGGCGCACTTCGGCCTCGCCCCGGACGCACCGACCCTGCTGGTGTTCGGCGGCTCGCAGGGGGCGCGCACCCTGAACACCGCCGCCTCCGGCGCGGCCGCCGACCTCGCCGCGGCCGGGATCGGCGTGCTGCACGCGTACGGTCCCCGCAACACCCTCACCGTGCCGCCGACCGGCGTAGGGCCACCGTACGTGACGGTGCCCTACCTGGATCGGATGGACCTCGCCTATGCCGCTGCTGACCTGGCGCTGTGCCGCTCCGGGATGAACTCGGTGGCCGAGCTCTCCGCGGTGGGCCTGCCCGCGGTGTTCGTGCCGCTGCCGCACGGCAACGGGGAGCAGTGGCTCAACGCCCGCGCGGTGGTCCAGGCCGGGGGTGGGGTGCTGGTGGACGATGCGGAGATGACCCCCCGGCGTGCCGCAGCGGAGGTCGCGGCGGTGCTCACCGACCCGGCGCGACTGGCCGCGATGAGCGCCGCCGCCCGCGCCGCCGGCCACCCGGATGCCGACGACCTGCTCGCCCGAATCGTGCTGGAGGTTGCCCGATGAACCCGATCGAGCCGGCGGCATCCCCCGCAGGGCTGCCGCTGCCGGCCCTGCTGGCACGCACCCACCTCATCGGCATCGGGGGCGCCGGGATGAGCGGGATCGCCCGGATCGTGCTCGCCAGAGGTGGGCAGGTGTCGGGATCGGACGCCAAGGACTCCCGCACGCTGCTCGCGCTGCGGACGCTGGGGGCGCGGGTCGCCGTCGGCCACGCGGCGGGAAACCTGGACTTCCTCGACGCCTCCCCGACCGCCGTCGTCACCACCAAGGCCGTGCACCAGACCGACCCGGACAACCCCGAGCTGCTGGAAGCCGCGCGCCGCGGCGTGCCGGTGCTGCATCGCTCGACCGTGCTGGCGGCGCTGATGCAGGGCTACCGGGTGGCCTGCGTGACCGGTACGGCGGGCAAGACGTCCACGACGTCGATGCTCACCGTGGCGCTGCAGCACTGCGGTGCGGACCCGTCGTTCCTCATCGGCGGGGACCTCAACACCTCCGGGTCCGGCGCGCACGCCGGCAGTGGCGACGTGTTCGTGGCCGAGGCCGACGAGAGCGACGGGTCGTTCCTGGCCTACGCGCCGGAGGTGGCCGTGGTGACGAACGTGGAGGCCGACCACCTGGACCACCACGGCACCGTGGCGGCCTACACGGCGGTGTTCGACGAGTTCGTGCGACGAATCCTGCCCGGGGGTGTGTTGATCGCGAACGCCGATGATCCCGGCTCGGCCGCCCTGGCCGACCGGGCAGCCTCGGCGGGGGTCCGGGTGCGCCGTTACGGGCGCGCGGCGACGGCGGCCGGCGACGCCCGGATCCTCGCCTACCGGCCCGACGGTAGCTGCGGTGCTGTGGAGCTGGAGCTGGACCGGGTGCCGCTGTCCCTCGGCGTGGCGGTGCCCGGGGAGCACATGGCGGGCAACGCCACCGGCGCGTTGCTGGCCGGCCTGGAGCTCGGTGCCCCGCTGGCCGGGCTGCTGGAGGGCCTCGCCGGGTTCGGCGGGGTGCGCCGGCGCTTCGAGTTCACCGGTCGCACCGCGGGGGTGCGGGTCTACGACGACTACGCCCACCACCCGACCAAGGTCGCCGCCGCCCTGCGTGGCGCCCGCCAGGTGGTGGGGGACGGACGGCTGGTGGTGGTGTTCCAGCCGCATCTGTACTCCCGCACCCGGGACTTCGCCGCCGAGTTCGGCGCTGCGCTCGCGCTGGCCGACGTGGTGCTGGTGCTCGACGTGTACGGCGCCCGGGAGGAACCGCAGCTCGGGGTGACCGGAGTGCTGGTGGCCGACGCGGTGCCGCTGCCAGCGGGCTCGGTGCATTACGAACCCTCGTTCACCCGGGTGCCCGCCCGGGTGGCCGACCTGGTCCGCCCGGGCGACCTGGTGGTGACGATGGGCGCCGGTGACGTGACGATGCTCGGGCCGGAGGTGTTGGCCGAGCTTGAGCGGCGCGCCCAGCCCGACCGAGGTGCCCAGCCCGCGGCCAGCCCGGTGGGCGGTCGAGGCGCCCGGTGAGCTCCGGCACCGGGAACCGGCCCACCCGGCGGGACCCGCACCGACCCGGGGGCAGCGGGCGGGAACGGCGGACGGCCCCGCACCGCGGGAACGCCCCGGACCGGTCATCGGCTCCCCGAAGAGCCACTCCGCCATCCGGGACCCGGACGGGCCAGGCGCCCCGGGGTCCACGTCTGCGTCAACCCGTCCGGGGACGCCGCCGCTCGGTGCTGGTCACGGTGTTGCTGCTCGTGGCGGTGGGAGCTGCAGCCTGGGCGCTGCTCGCGAGCTCGCTGTTCGCCGTCGACGAGGTGCGGGTGAGCGGCACGATGGGGCTGACCGCCGAGGAGGTGTTGGTTGCCGCGGCCGTCCGCCCGGGAACGCCGCTGCTGCGGCTGGACACCGCCGCAGTCGAGCGCCGGGTGCAGGGCCTGCGCCGAGTCGCCGACGCCGAGGTCAGCCGCTCGCTGACCGGCACGGTGGAGGTGGCGGTGACCGAGCGGATCCCGGTGGCGGTGCTGCCGGCCCCCGACGGGTTCCACTTGGTCGATGCGACGGCCACCGACTTTGCCACCGAGCCCGACCCACCGCCGGGCCTGCCCGCGCTGCAGGTGCCCCAGGCGGCGCCCGGGGAGCCCGTCACTGGGCCCGTCATGGGGGCCGCCGTCGAGGTGCTCACCGGCCTGCCGCCGCCCCTGCGGGCCCAGGTGCGTGCGGTGGCGGCCAGTTCGCCGGTGGACGTCACGTTGCTGCTCACCGACGGCCGGGAGGTGCGCTGGGGAGCGCCGGATCAGGGGGAGCGCAAAGCGGCCGTCCTGGGTGCGCTGCTGACCCAGCCAGGCGGCGTGTACGACGTGACCACCCCCGATCTGCCCACCATCTCCTGATGCTGGACCAGGGAGCGTGCCCCCCTGACACGAGGTCATGAAGATCTGAACTCCGCGCACTGATCGTACGCACGCTACCGAGGAGCGCCGGGCCAGAGGACGACGGGGTGAGTAAGGGTAACGCGCTGGCCCGGCTCGTGCTGGCCGACCCGCCCGTCGCGATCCTCGACGAGGCCACGGCCGAGGCCGGCAGCTCGGGGGCCCGGGTGCTGGAAGCCGCCGCATGGCGCGCGCTGGCCGGCCGGACCGGGCTGATGGTCGCCCATCGGCTCACCCAGGCCGCCGGCGCGGACGCCGTCCTGGTGCTGGACGCGGGGCGGGTGGTCGAGCACGGGATGCACGACGAGCTCGTCGCCGCGGGAGGCCAGTACGCGCAGCTGTGGACCGCCTGGTTGGACACCCGCTGAGCCCCTCGGACGGCGGTCCGGTTCAGCGGAGTGACACCGATCGAAACCTGTCCTGCGTCCGACTGACCCTTGGCAGCACGACCAGCCCAGTATAGCCTGCCCTTACTTAGGGTCAGCATGGTTACTTCTGTACCTCGATCGGCTGGTGTTGCTTGCTCAATCGGCTGGTTCTGACTGTCAGGAGTCTGATGTTCCGTTCATTTGCGCGGCATCACCTTGCTAGATCTCCGGCAGCCCGACCTGATCCTTGCGCTGTACGAGGACCTCGACCAGTCCGAGTACGACAAACTGTCGAAGATCGCTCCGACGGTGGCGCACTCACCGGACTTCGACCCGTTCGGCGCCACCTGGCAGGACATGACGTTGACCACCGGCCGCGCGCTGGGCCGCGAGCAGCAGGCGAAGGACCTGATCGAGGACGTCGAGGAGAGATTCGCCCAGGTCCGCGCTGAGCACCCGGAATGGGCGGACCAGGCCGCGCTGGTGATGGCCACCGCTAGCCCCGGCAGCTACCAGGTCTTCTCGCCCCAGGATTCCAAGGCCCGGTTCGTCGAGGCTCTCGGCTT
>DASQWR010000074.1:0-32738 GCA_035640155.1 Pseudonocardiaceae bacterium | reverse complement strand
CCGGGCCCCGCTGCCCGGTGTCCCAGGTGGACCAGCGCTGCCCGCTGGGCGGTGCGTCGTCGTCGTAGGGGGCAGCGGTGGGGCGTCGGGACGGCGTCTCGTCGTCGTCGAAGCGGGAACGGCGACGGCGTGGACGGCCTGTGGCGCCGTCGAGATGGCGGCGGCCGCGGATCGGAACGAAGTCGTGCTCGGACACAGGGAGGCCTCTCGCGGAAGTGGGAGCACCACCCCGGAGCAGGCGAGCCAGTTCAGCCGGGGTAGCGGGAGTGCGGAGTCGGGACGGACCGCCCGGTGGCGGCGTCCATCGCGGTGACAGCCATGCCCGTCCACCTCCTCCCGCTCCCGCCCGCTCGGGCGGGCCCTGGTCTCTCAGGATCCTGGGGCCCGCCGGCCCGCCGGGCAAGCGGTTTACCGGCCGTTCCGGCCGCTGTTGCTCCACAATGCTGAGTGTGTAACCAGGAGCGTTGCTCCACCCAACCACTTCACTGCTCGAGGACCGGAGTCTGCATGTTCGTCGCCACTGTCATCCTGTCCGTGCTCCTTGCGCTGGCCTTCGCCGGGGCAGGCGTCCCCAAGATCCTCGCCCAGCCCAAGATGGTCGAGGCGGCCGCACACTTGGGCCTCCCCGTCCGTTCGTTTCGCATCATCGGCCTGGTTGAGGTCGCCGCCGCGGCGGGCCTGCTGATCGGCCTGGCATGGGCTCCGCTCGGGATCGCCGCCGCAGCCGGCCTCGTGCTGCTGATGATCGGCGCCATCGTCTTCCATGTCCGCGCCAAGGACCCCGTCGCGGCGATGGCCCCCGTAGTCGTCCTGGCCGTCCTGTCCGTAGTCACCCTGGTACTGCGCATTACCAGCGCCTGATCGCCGCGAGGTACTGCGGCGATCAGGCGGTATGGCGGGGGATGGGGGACAGCGTGCAGGGAGCCGGAGCTCAGCGGCTGACGTATCGCCACCGCGGAGGGGCTAGCCTCAGGTGGATTGGCGAGGACAGGGGAGCGAAGCGTGGAGATCGGACTGCACATCGCGGACTTCACCTGGCCGGGCGGCCCGGCCGGGCTCGCGGACGATCTGGCCCGGGTGGCCGTCGCTGCCGAGGAAGCCGGATTCGCGCGGGTCAGCGTGATGGACCACCTCTGGCAGATCGGCCACCTCGGACCGCCGGAGCACGAGATGCTCGAGGCGTACACCGCGCTCGGCTTCCTGGCTGCCCACACCTCCCGGGTCAAGCTGATGACCGTGGTGACCGCCGCGGTCTACCGTGAGCCCGGGATGCTCGCGAAGCAGGTCGCCACGCTGGACGTGCTGTCCGGCGGTCGCGCGTGGCTGGGCATCGGGGCGGCGTGGAATGAGGCGGAGGCACGCGGGCTGGGGCTGCCGTTCCCGCCGACCGCCGAGCGCTTCGAGCGGCTGGAGGAGACGCTGCAGATCTGCCTGCAGATGTGGAGCGGGGACGACGGCCCGTACTCCGGACGGCACTACCAGCTGGAGCGCACGCTGAACTCCCCGGCGGCGCTGTCGAAGCCGCACCCGCCGATCCTCATCGGCGGCGGCGGTGAGAAGAAGACCCTGCGCCTGGTAGCCCGCTATGCCCATGCCTGCAACCTGTTCCCTTCGCCCGAGCTGCCGCACAAGCTCGATGTGCTGCGCGAGCACTGCGAGCGCGAGGGCCGGAACTACGACGAGATCGAGAAGACGGTGCTGTTCCCCTTCGACCTCGGGGAGGACGGAAAGAAGATCGACGCCACGATCGAGGCGCTGCGCGGGCTGGCAAAGCTGGGCATCCAGGAAGCCCACGGCATCGTCCCGGATGTCTGGAAGATCACTCCGCTCGAGCTGATCGGGCGGGAGATCGTGCCGGCCGTCGCCGACCTCTGAGCGGTTGTGGCAGCAATGCGATCACTGAGCGTCAAGGTGTCACTTAAGTTTCACCCTTCTGGGTAGCCTGGTTTATCGGGGCCTACCAGAAGGGTTGTGGTCCGGATGGACATCGCAATCGTGATCGTCGTCGGTCTCGCCGTGCTGCTGGGCATCGTGCTGCTTGTGGTGCTCGCCCAGCGGGTGCGCCAGCGCCAGGTGGAACAGCGGCGCGACGAAGCGCACCAGCACCGACAGGAGGCACAGGTGCATGCGGCACAGGCCGACCGCCGGGAGGCCGAGGCGCAGGAACGCATGGGCCGGGCCGACCGCGAGCAGGCCATGGCCCGTGAGGAAGCCGCCCGCGCTGCGCGGGATCGCGAGGCCGCGCAGGATCGTCACGCGCAGGCCGACCGCCTCGACCCGGACGACGACGGCAGGCGCGAGACGTCGATGGGCGATCCTGCTGCCACCGTGGGCCAGCGCCAGGCCGTGAACGACACCGCCGCCCCGGTGCAGGACGTCGGGGCCGACTTGGGTGCTCACGAGCACCACGATCATCCCGGGCACGGCGCGGATCCCGTCGGCCGTGAGCACGGCGGGGATCCCGCCCGCGACTCCGGCCGGCAGGGCATCGATCCCGATCGCGGCAGCAGATAGAACCCGCTTGCACCGGGGGGCGAGTTCGATGGTCGACGGCATCTACCGGTGCTGGGCCAACTGGGCGGTCACGTCCCGTGACCTCGTCACTGCGCAACCATCTAGTCTGCTCTATGTGGGTCAACAGCACGCCTCCTGAGCACTGCAGTTACACCAGAGGGTGAACGCTGACCGCACCCCCCGTCAGGTCGTCGCTGGTCCGGCCCGGTCTCTGGATGGACCAGCGACGCGGGGACGGGTACTCAAGGCGATCGGGACGTGTTCTACTCAGTAAGTACTGTCGGGCGGATGCCCGGCGCCCGAACCACCGAGCGACCCGCGGGGGTTTGCGATGTATGCGTTGACCGTGGTCGCCCAGGCCGAACTCGGCACCGGCGGCCTGCGCACCTGGATGTTGGACAACGTCGTCCCGCTGCTGCTGCTGGCCGTCGCTGTGCTGTTGCTCTGGTTGGGTGGTGGCAAGGGCGACAACGCCGGCGTGATGCGTCGGGTCGGTGGTGTCATCATCGCGTTGGGCGTCATCGGGTTGGCCGTGTCCGGTGCGGGGGTCGACCTCGGGACGTGGATCGCCGGCCTGTTCAGCAGTTGAGGCGGGGTGATCGACGTTGCGGATCCGTACCGATGACGAGGTGTACCGGGTCGATGCGGTGTGGCTGGGCCCGCCGAAGGCGACCTTCCCGTTCCGGGCCCGGTATGTGGCCTGGGGTGTCGGCTTCCTCGTCCTGCTGCTCGTGCTCGGAGTAGAGCGTCAGCTCGGCATCGGTTTCGGCTTCTTCTCCACCGCATGGGGACTGCTGATCGCGATCCTGCTCACCCGGCTGATCTGCACCCGGATCAATCACGAGCGCCCGCTGTCCTCGGTCGCGGCGATGTGGGCCCGGGAGCTGACCGCCCCGCGGGAGCGCAGCCGCGCGGCGGCGGGTGCTGCGAGTGCCGCGAAGATCAGTGTGCGCCCGACGAGACCCCGACCAGCTGCGACCCGGGCCGGTGGGACTACGACGAAGGAGGACCGTGGTGTTCGGGCGAGGACGTGACCGTGGGCGCGGCCACAAGCTGCCTGGCGAGGCTGCTGCACCGGCTTTCACGCCGTCCATCGCGCTGCGTTCCATCGAGGGGCACCTGGCGCGCACCGGGCAGGACGTCTACGCCTGGTACCGCCTCGCCCCGCAGCGCTGGTCGTTTCGCTCCGACTCTCAGCGTCAGGACCTGATCCAGGCCATCGCCGGGCAGTACGCCGAGCTGCAGGGCCGCTGGATGCACCTGCGGGTCACCGCGCGTCCGTACCCGATCCGGATGTGGGCCGAGGCGCACGTGCGCAACTCGGTCAACCGGCTTCCGGACACCCCGGCGGCGTTGTCCTTCGACGACTACATGGTCGGGGAGCAGCAGCAGCTGCTGGGGCGGTCGATGGCGGAGAAGGAGGTCTACCTCGGGGTGCAGGTGCAGACCCGCACCGTGGTAGACCGCGCCGTCGAGCGGGCCGCCCCGCTGCTGCGTCGGGTCTTCCCGACCGCGGTGGACGCCGAGCTGGTGGCCCTGGACGCGGAGGTGGAGCACCTCGACCAGGTGATCGGCAGCGCCGGGCTGGAGGGTCGCCCGGTGACCGCCGAGGAGATGTCCTGGCTGATGCACCGCTCCTGCGCGCTCGGCCTGCCCGCGCCGCGCAACCTGCCCACGGTGCCCGGTTCCGGCTGGGAGCCCGAGGACCTCGCCAGCTTCACCGACACCGCGGACTTCCACACCGAGCCCTACGCGCCGACCCTCACCGTCCGCGGTCGCACCGGCTCCAACGCGGGCACCACCCGCCACGTGGCGGTGCTCACCGTGGGGCAGATGCACGGACTGGTGATCCCCGAGGTCGACGACCCGTGGATGCAGCACGCCGACCGGCTGCCCGCCAGCGTGGAGTGGTCTGCGCGGATCTACGTCCGCCGGCCGGAGGAGGTCGCCGGGGAGCTGGCGCGCCAGATGAACAAGGTCCGCTCCCAGGTTCGGCACTACACCGACGAGCACGAGCTGGAACCGCCGCAGAGCCTGTCCCGCCAGGCCGCTCGGGTACTGGAGATCGACGACGAGATGACCTCGGGGTTCACCTCGCTCGGCACCCGGGTGCGCTCGTGGTGGCGCCTGGCGGTCTCCGGCCCCACCGAGCGGGACGCGCTGCGGTTGGCCCAGCAGTTGCTGGACCTGTACAAGCCCAAGGTCGCCCTGGAGCACCCGGAGGCGCAGTACGCGCTGGCCCGGGAGTTCATCCCCGGGGAGCCGCTGTCCTCCGGCGCCTACCTGCGCCGCGGATCGGTGTTGTGGGCGGCGAGCGCGGTGCCCACCGCCACCGCCGAGGTCGGCGACCGGCGCGGCATCCTGCTCGGTGAGACGTGCACGGCGACCCGGCGGCCGGTGGCCTGGGACCCGTGGATGGCGCAGGAGATCCGCGACTCCTCCGGGCTCTCCGCGGTGGTCGCCGGCCTGGGCGGTGGCAAGTCCTTCCTCGGGGGCGGCATCGTCTACAAGACGCTGCGGGCGGGGGCGTACTGGACGCTGCTCGACCCGTCCGGGCCGCTCGCGGCGCTGTGCAGCCTGCCCGAGCTGCGGCCCTACGCCCGGCTGATCAACCTGCTCAACGCCCAGCCCGGCATCCTCAACCCCTACCGGGTGGTCGCCGAGCCGGAGCTGGCGCACTTCACCGACGAGGAGGATCCCGAGCGGTCCTGGCGCCGGGAGAAGGCGCTCGCTGCCGCGACCCGGCGCCGCCTGGTGCTCGACGTGCTCTCCGGGCTGCTGCCCTACGAGGTCTCCCGGACGGCGCAGACCCGGATCGTGCTGCTCCGCGCGGTCCGCGCCGTCGGCGGGCGCCCCGACGCGCATCCGGGGCAGGTGTTCGAGGCGCTGCGCCGCGATGCCTCCGAGCACCACGAGCACGCTGTCGTGGTCGCCGACTTCCTCGACGAGATGCGCGAGCGGATGACCCTGCTGATACCCGAATCCGGCGCGGACCCCTACACCGAGCTCCGTGACGACCGGCTCACCGTGCTCACCATGGCCGGGTTGACCCTGCCCAGGGACGCCGTCGGGCGCGAGCACTGGACCGATGCCGAGTCCCTCGGCGTGGAGTTGCTGAACCTGGCCGCCTGGCTCACCCAGCGCTCGATCTACGAGCGCCCCCGGGACCAGCGCAAGGGCGTCTGGATCGACGAGGCATTCTTCCTCTCCGAGGTGCCCACCGGCCGGGTGCTGATGAACCGGTTCGCCCGCGACTCGCGCAAGTGGAACGTCCGCGTGCTGCTCTCCTCGCAGATCCCGGCCGACTTCCTCAAGATCCAGGGATTCGTGTCGCTGCTGGACTCGGTGTTCGTCGGGCGCCTGGACGATGACGACGCCCAGGCCGACGCGCTGCGGCTGCTGAAGGTGCCGGTCGGCGCCGGCTACGAGCAGGTGGTGGCCTCGCTGGGCCGGCGTCCGGGAGGCGAGGCACGCCTGGTCGCTGAGCGTGACCGGGCACCTCGCCAGTTCATCTTCGGCGACGGTGCCGGCGGGGTGGAGCGGATCCGCGTCGACTTCTCCGGTCCGCACCTCGAGCACCTGGTGTCCGCCCTGGACACCACTCCCGACGCCCAGCGCAAGGCGATCCAGCACGCCGACATCAGCCTGCCCACCGGGCAGCTGCCGCCGGTCACCGTGCCCGACCCCACGCTGCCCGGCTACGCCTCTGGTGAGGGCAACGGCAGCGCGGCCGACGTCGAGGCCACGCTGGAGGCCGCGGCCGACGCCCAGCTGGGGCTGGACCCGACCCCGGACGAGCAGGACCGTCGGGACCCCGAGCAGACCGGACCGGTGCGCAGCGGGTCGGGACGGGAAGACGCGGCGTGAGCCGGCTGCGCGCCGTACTGCTGCTCGTCGCGGTGCTGCTCGGGGCCCAGGCGCTGCTCGGGTCGCCCGCGTCCGCGCAGGTCTTCGGTGACTGCAAGGAGCCGCCGAACCCGGAACGGCCGGGTGCCGGGATGGTCGGGGCGATCGACACCACCCCGATGGGCACCGGCACACCGGGAAGTGTCTATGCCGAGGTCGGTTACGCCGGGCTGGTGTGGCACACCTACGACCTGGGCTGCGGTCCCGCCGGAGTTCGTGACCCGGATGCGGTGATCGGCAACTGGGCCGGCAACCAGATGTTCAACGTGGCCAAGGTGATGGTCGGCGCGACGAACGGGTTGCACTACGCGTTGACCGACGACGGCCTGCTCGAGCCGCTGGACGAGCTCATCGTCTCCGGCACCGTGGCGCTCTACGACAGCGTGTACGCGCCGTGGTTCGGGCTCGTCGCTGTGCTGCTCGCGATCGTGCTGTTCCGTTCGATCTGGCGCGGGGACCTGGCCACCGTGAGCCGGCGCACCGCCTGGGCGTTGGCGGGCATCTGGCTGGCCGCGGCGACCTACCTGACCCCGCTGCTCTACACCCAGGTGCTCGATGACGTCCTGGTCGCCGGCAGCGAGCAGATCCGGACCGGCTTCCTGAACGAGGTCGGGGTCGAGGCGCAGCACGCGCTCCCGACGCTGCTGCACGAGCAGATCGTGTACCACAACTGGATGCGCGGGGAGTTCGGCTCGCCCGACGGCCCGCAGGCCCAGCAGCTCGGCCGCGACCTGGTGCGGGCCCAGGCCTACACCAAGGAGGAGATCGCGGCGGGCGCCGAGGAGGACCCCGCGGTCCAGGAGCGCAAGAACGCCGAGTTCACCGCGCTCGGGGAACGGATGGGCAGCGCCTACGGCTACTTCCAGGGCGTCGACGGCAGCCGGCTGGGCACCGGGTTTCTCGCCCTGCTGCAGTCGTTCATGTTCGCGCTGTTCCAGCTGCTCGCCCAGGCCGCGCTGCTGCTCGCACAGGTGCTGCTGCGGGTGGTGATCCTGCTCGGCCCGGTGATCGGGCTGATCGCGATCCTGTACCACCAGCTGCTGCGCGGGGTCGGGCGTGCGGTGGGTGCCGCGCTGCTCAACGTCATCGTGATCTCCGCGCTGGCCGCGCTGCACACGCTGGTGATGATCTGGGTGTTCGACCCGTCCGGGGGGCTCTCGGTGCTCACCCAGATGGTGCTCGCCGGCCTCGTGACACTGGTGATGCTGATGATCGCGCGTCCGGTCCGCCGGATGTGGCAGATGGTGGAACTCTCCGTGGGGGCGGTCGGGGGTGCGCTGCCCTCCGCACCCTCCGGTGTGCTGTCCCGGCTGCATCGCCGGAGGGCGGGCACCGAACCCACCGCCGCGGACCGGTTCTGGGACGAGGCCCGGGACACCGACCCCGACCCGGTGGCCCCGGCCGGTCCGCTGCGGCACCGGCCGGAGGCCAGAGTCCCGGTGGTCGCCGTGGCCGAGCGACTGGACCGCGACGGATCCGCCGGCACCGCAGCGTCGTCTCCGGTACTGGGTGCGGGGTCGGGCGGCTCCGGTGCGACCGCTCTCCCGACCGGCTCGGGAGGCTATGACGGGGGGCGCGCGCTCCCGATCGGCTTCAGCTCCGCCGAGGGAAGCAACGGCCCCCCCAGCAATGGGCCCCGCAGCAATGGACACAGCAGGACCACCGACACCGTGCCCGTCGTCGAGTCCCGGTGGGACCGGCCCCAGGGCGAGGACGAGGTGCTGGTGCCCTCGCGCGCCACCGCAGCCCCGGTCAGGGTGCCGCGGCGGGCCGAGCTCGAGGTCGTCGGCGGCCGCCCGGTCTGGGTGTTCTACCGGCCCTCCCGCGGCCTCGTGGTCGGCGACCACGGTGCCGACCCACCGCGACCCGCAACGGGCTGACCGGTGCCCATCCGGACCTCCCGCGGACGCGCCGCGGTCTACCGAACACTGTGGGGCTGGCCGCTCCGGTCGCCGGTGCACCTGGTGGCGGCCGTCGCGCTCGCCGCCGCGCTCGGCTGGCTGCTGGCACTGGCGCTGGCGGTGCCGTCGGGCTCCGGGACGGCCTCCGTCGCGGGACCATCCTCGACGACCCAGGAAGCCGACCCGCTCGACCCGCGCGCGGCGTCCGCCGCCCGGCCCGACGCACCGCGGGCGCCGGCCGCTGCGCTGTCTGTCGCCGATGCCTGGGTACGGGCATTCCTCACCACGCCCGAGGGCATCACCACCGCGCAGTGGACCGAGCAGCTCCGCCCGTACAGCACGGACGACACGCTCGCCGAACTGCAGACGGTGGACCCGGCGAACGTGCCCGACGGGCAGGTGACCGGCTTCCCCCGGACGGTCTCGGCCCGGATCGGCTCCGCCGAGGTGGACGTGCCCAGCTCGGTGGCGGTGGTGCGGCTGCGCCTGGTGACGACCGCAAGCGGGTGGCGGGTGGCCGGGTTCGAGCAGGCCGGGTAGCAGGACGTCAGGAGGCGGGCGCATGTACGCATCGGATCCGATCCCGAGACCGGCAGGACCGCCGGCCTCGGTGACCCCGCTGCACGATCACCTCGACCGGGTCCACCTCGGCGTGGACGACGGCTACGTGGTGCTGCCCCGGTCGCTCGCCGAGGCGATGCCGCTGCCGTGGCAGCGGCAGATGGCGTACCTGCTCGGCGAGCTGCACCGGGCGTACGGGCACCTGCCGTGGCCGGTGTACCGGGTGATCCCCAGCCGCTCCGAGCGCCTGGTCGACCTCGACGAGAGCCAGCTCGCGGAGGCTGGCTACCTTGTGGAGATCGACGGGTCCGGTGAGTTCGTCTACACCCGCCGGGACGGGTTCCCGGTGCCCGCCCCGGAGTCCGAGCAGGTGCTGGTGTCGTGCCTGGACCCGATCCCGCGCACACCCCCACCACCGCCGCAGACCTGACCGGGCGGACCCACCGGCAGGCTCAGTCGGCCGGAGACCGGCACTAACGGTAGGTGTGCTCGGGACTCGGGTAGCTACCCGAGCGGACCTCCTCGGCGAAGGCGATGGCAGCGTCGCGCAGGCCGTCGCCGAGCCTGGCGTAGGTCTTGACGAACTTCGGAGCACGGCCACCGGGAGCGCGGAAAGCGGCCATGTCCTGCCACACCAGCACCTGCGCGTCGCAGTCCGGTCCAGCGCCGATGCCGATGGTGGGTACGCTCGTCGCCGCCGTGACACGGGCAGCGAGCTCGGCGGGCACCACCTCGAGCACGATCGAGAACACTCCGGCGGCCTCCAGGGCCTTGGCGTCGGCGAGAAGGCGTTCCCCGTCCTCGCCCCGTCCCTGCACCTTGTAGCCGCCCATCGCGTGCACCGACTGCGGGGTCAACCCGAGGTGCGCCATCACCGGGACACCGGCCTCGACCAGGGCCTCGACCTGGGGGAACACCCGACGGCCGCCCTCGAGCTTGACGGCGTGCGCACCGGACTCCTTGAGGAACCGGATCGCGGTCTCCAGTGCCTGGGCGGGCGAGGACTGGAAGGAGCCGAACGGCAGGTCCGCCACGACGAGGGCGCGCCGGGTGCCCTTGACGACGCCGCGGACCAGCGGCACCAGCTCGTCGACGGTCACCGGCACCGTGGTGTCGTAGCCGTAGACGACGTTGGCGGCCGAGTCGCCGACGAGCAGCACCGGGATTCCGGCGGAGTCGAGCAGCGCGGCGGTGGAGTAGTCGTAGGCGGTGAGCATCGGCCAGCGCTCGCCGCGGCGCTTCGCGGCGACGAGGTCGAGAATGGTGACGCGCCTGACGGGGTGATCACCGGTCGGTGGAGCACCGTACAGGGTGGGTTCGACAGCAGCGGTCATCGTTGACCGTCCTCCCTCGAGGCCCTGATCTCGTGGGTCCCCGGGTCGTGCGGATGGCTGATCGACTCAAGCCTGACACCGCTGTCAGGGGCCGGCATGGCGGTGCGACCAGCGTCACAGCACCCGCGTTCCGCCGTCGCCGTCGCCGTCACGCCGACGAGGTCGGAAGAGGACGGCGACGAGCTCAACTTCGGCCATGTTTCGGGGCCATCGGCCACCTGCTTCACGGCCACGTTAGGGACGTGTGTCCCCCGAAGCCAGCGTCAGCCGGAGGGGCCGGCGGTCCCGAGGCGCTCCGGCTCGCGCCGGAGCGCCTCGGGAAGGTGGAGGTCCGGCGGAACCTCCGTCTCACCCCGGAGCGCACGGCGGACCGCCAGGAAATCGGTGACCTCGGCCACGTCGTGGACGCGCAGGATGGCGGCACCGGCGTCGATTCCCTCGCCGATGGCGGCCAGGGTCCCGGCCAGGCGGGCTGCCGGCCTCCGGGCCGTCAGTGCCCCGATGAAGTCCTTGCGCGAGACGGCGAGGAGGATCGGGCGCCCGAGCCCGGCGAGCTCCGGCAGGCGCCGCAGGACCTCTACCGTCTGGCGTGGGGTCTTGGCGAAGTCGGAGCCGGGGTCGATCACCACCTGTGCGGGCCGGACCCCCCGGGCCGCGGCGAGGTCGATCTTCTCCTCGAGGAAGCGGCGGACGTCGGCCACGACGTCGTCGTAGGCCGGGTAGGCCTTGACCTTGGGGGCGGCTCGGGTGTGCATGATGACGAGACCGGCTCCGGCGTGGGCGCAATGCTCGGCGATGGCCGGGTCCCGTAGCCCGCTCATGTCGTTGATCAGATGGGCGCCGGCGTCGAGCGCGGCCCGGGCTACCGGGGGCTTCCAGGTGTCGACCGAGACGAGGTGGCCGGCGCCGACTAGCTCAGTGACCAGCGGGAGGATGCGCCCGATCTCCGCCTCGGGGCTGATGGGCGGCCGGTTGGTCACGCCCGATTCGCCCCCGACGTCGAGGATGTCGGCACCGGCGTCGACGAGCGCCAGGGCCCGGGCCAGCTGCCGGTCGAGGGTGGCCACCTCCGGTCCGTCGGAGAACGATTCGGGGCTGGCGTTGACGACGCCCATCACGAGCGGTGCCCCCCGGCGGAGGGTGAGCGTGACGTCCCGCAGCCGGAGGGCGATTTCGCTCATGACAGGGCGGGCAGGTTCACCAGTACCGGGACGGCAATCCCGGTGCGGGCCAGCACGGCCCCCCGCACGTCCCGGGCGTGGACCGTGAGCTCGTGGAGGGGACGGTTGCGATGGACCCGCTCGCCTCCGACGTCGACCTCGGCGACGGCGCTTCGGCCGTAGGCCAGGTAAGTGTCGACGAGCATCCCGATCTTGATGCGGTAGCCCTCGCCGGGCCGTCCGTGCAGCGGCTGTCCGTAGGTTGCCTTCGCTAGCTTGAGACCGGGATCTGCGCCGAGCGCCGAGGTGAGGGCGGTGACGTAGCGGGGTGTGAAGTTCACGACGGCGGCATCGAGGAAGACGAGCATCTCGGCGGTGGTCGCCCCAACCGCCTCCCGCAGCGCCTGGCCCTTCTTGGCCCGCCGGCTGGCGACCACGCGGGCCCCGACGGCGGCGGCGACAGCGGCGGTGCCGTTGGTCGAGCCGTCGTCGACCACGACCAGCTCGTCCACCCCGCCGGCGTCGATCAGACCGGCCACCGTCGTCACGACGGTGCCCACGGTCGCCGCCTCGTTGCGGGGCGGGAGTCCACACGGCCACGGAGCCGGTCCCGGACGTCCCGCGCTCGGCCGGCCGGCGTTCGGGTGCCGGGCGGTCGACCAGTCGCAGCCGGGGCGCAGCGGACCGTGCGGTGGTTCACAAGATTGCACGGCGATCCCTCGATCTCGGCACCAGAAACGTACGCCTTCTATCACATACGAACATTGACTATAAACGGTGTCGGGTGGCGAATCGCCAACGCCAAGGTGGCCTACCAGTCGCTTCAGACAACTTCTGAGCAACCCGCGGGGTGGGAACGCCAGCGCTGGTCCGGCGCCCAGCCCCAGCGCCTCCTGTGGCCTCGACGGGGACGAAGAACGCCGCCTACTCCGATGTCCTCTACGTTGAGGCTCTGGTCGGGAGCGACACGATCGGCTGGCGCGGGATCCGTCCGGCGACGTCGACGGAGAACACGCGAGGGGTCTAAATCAGTAGCAATTGTTTTAGAATGGACGGGCCAAGGCGGCGCTCCACGAGTCGGCTCAGGGCTTCGGCTCCGACGTCGCCGCCGAGGTCGAACGTCGCCTGGCCGGCCGGGGTGAGGCCCAGCGGGTGGCCGTCCTGGAACAGGTTCTCACCGAGCGGGGCTACGAGCCCTTCGAAGCGAAGATGGTGTCATCCGGCTGCGGAACTGCCCGTTTGACCGCCTGGCCGACGCCCACCGCCAGACCGTCTGCGGCATGAACCTCGCCCTGTGGAGCAGGCGGCCGCCTCGCCCAATAACACGCTGCGGCCGGTGCTCGATCCCCGTCCAGGGCTGTGCTGTGTGGCGCTGATCCGCAACGAGGAACCGGGCACGTGCAAGCGGGCTACGCAACTGACGCGGCACCGGGCCGGCGGATGATCACGCCTCGGCCGTCAGCTCCTCGAGCGGAAGTTCGCCGTCCCCGGGCACCTGCTGTCGGACCCGGAGACGCCGCGGGTGGTGGGCGACCTGCCCGAGGGGACTCCCTTTGCTACCTCCTCGACATGGACGGCGGTCCGTAGGTCTTCCTCAGGTCTCCATCTGGCGCAGAGCCAGGTCGATCGTGACCAGTGCCGCGTCCAACGGGCAGGCCCCGGCAAGGCCGTGAGTTGGGGCGCGGCCATGAGTGCACCGATCGCTGTCGGGGGGCGGAGATAACCTCGGACGGTGACGAGCACCGGGACCGAGCTACCGGACGATCCGGCGCGCCAGGATCCCGGGGCGCAGCCACTTCCAAACGTGCGTGCCGAGCACGCCGCGCTGGCCGAGACCGTACGCGGGCACCAGTTCCGCTACTACGTGCTGGACTCGCCTACCGTCTCCGACGCCGAGTTCGACCGGCTGCTGCGTGAGCTGCAGGAGCTCGAGGAACGCTGGCCCTCGCTGGTGACTCCCGACTCGCCCACCCAGATCGTGGGCGGCGGGTTCGCGACCGAGTTCACCGCACACGATCACATCGAGCGGATGCTCAGCCTGGACAACGCCTTTGAGATGGACGAGCTGCGCGCCTGGGCTGGACGGGTCACCCGCGAGATCGGCGACGGGGCGCACTACCTGGCCGAGCTCAAGATCGACGGGCTGGCGGTGAACCTGCTCTACGAGGGCGGACGGCTGACCCGGGCGCTGACCCGCGGTGACGGCCGCAGCGGCGAGGACGTCACGCTCAACGTCCGCACCCTGGCCGAGGTCCCGGAGCGGCTGCGCGGGTCCGCCGGGTATCCGGTGCCCGAGCTGCTCGAGGTTCGAGGGGAGGTGTTCTTCCGGCTGCAGGACTTCGCCGAGCTCAACGCCGCGCTGGTGGAATCGGGCAAACCCGCCTTTGCGAACCCGCGCAACTCCGCGGCCGGTTCGCTGCGGCAGAAGGATCCGCGGGTCTCGGCGTCGCGGCCGTTGCGGCTGATCTGCCACGGCTTCGGGAAGCGGCGGGGGTTCGAGCCGGCGCGGCAGTCCGAGGCGTACCAGGCGCTGCGGGCCTGGGGCCTGCCGGTGTCCGCCCGCACCCGGCTGCTGGGCAGCGTCGAGGAGCTCGTGGCGCACATCGAGTACTGGGGTGAGCACCGCCACGACCTCGAGTACGAGATCGACGGTGTGGTGGTCAAGGTCGACGAGCTGGCGGCGCAGCGCCGCCTGGGAGCCACCTCTCGCGCGCCGCGCTGGGCGATCGCGTTCAAGTACCCGCCCGAGGAGGCCATCACCAAGCTCCTGGACATCCGAGTGAACGTCGGGCGCACCGGGCGGGTCACGCCGTTCGCGTTCATGGAGCCCGTGACGGTGGCCGGTTCGACGGTGTCGCTGGCGACCCTGCACAACGCCGACGAGGTGCGGCGCAAGGGTGTGCTCATCGGGGACACCGTGACGATCCGCAAGGCGGGTGACGTGATCCCGGAGGTGCTCGGCCCGGTGGCCGACGCGCGCTCCGGGAACGAGCGCGAGTTCGTGATGCCCACGCACTGCCCGGAGTGCGGCACCCGGCTGGCCCGCCAGCGCGAGGGTGACGTCGACATCCGCTGCCCGAACGCCCGGTCCTGTCCCGCGCAGCTGCGGGAGCGGATCTTCCACGTGGCCGGCCGCGGTGCGTTTGACATCGAGGTGCTCGGCTACGAGGCCGCGATCGCCCTGCTGGGCGCCGGGGTGGTCACCGACGAGGGCGACCTGTTCGGGCTGGACGAGGACGCCCTGCTGCAGGTCGACCTGTTCCGGACGAAGGCCGGTGCGTTGTCGGCCAACGGGCGCAAGCTGCTCGCGAACCTGGAGACCGTCAAGGACCGTCCACTGTGGCGCGTCCTGGTGGCGCTGTCGATCCGCCACGTCGGGCCGACCGCCGCGCAGGCGCTGGCTCGGGAGCTGCGGTCGATGGATGCCATCGAGGCTGCCGACGAGGAACGCCTCGCCGCCGTCGACGGGGTGGGGCCCACCATCGCGGCGGCCGTGCGAGAGTGGTTCGCCGTCGGCTGGCACCGTGAGGTGATCGACAAGTGGCGGGCCGCCGGGGTACGGATGGAGGAGCCGGTCGACGAGTCGGTGCCACGGAACCTGGAGGGGCTCTCGATCGTGGTCACCGGGTCGCTGGAGGGCTTCTCCCGGGACGAGGCCGCTGAGGCGATCATGGAGCGCGGGGGGCGGTCGGCGGGGTCGGTGTCGAAGAAGACGGCATTCGTGGTGGTGGGCGACGCGCCGGGGTCGAAGTACGACAAGGCGGTGCAGCTCAAGGTGCCGGTGCTCGACGAGGACGGCTTCCGGGTGCTGCTCGCCCGCGGGTCGGAGGCTGCGCGGGAGGTGGCGAAGTGATCCAGCCGGTGGTGAGCGAAGGTGCCGTGAAGGTGCGACCGGCGCGCGCCGGGGAGCTTGACGCGGTGGGGGAACTCACCGTGTCGGCCTACGTTGCCGACGGTCTGGACCTCGGTGACTCCTACGTCGAGGTGCTCTACGACGCCGCGGGCCGGGCCAGGGATGCCGAACTCCTGGTCGCCGTCGACGCTGACGACCGGTTGCTCGGCACGGTCACCGTGTGCGAGCCGACATGTCCGCCGCGCACCGGCTGTACCGCCGGCTCGGCTTCACCCGGCTGCCCTGCCGGGACTGGCAGCCGGTGCCGGGATTGCAGGTGCTCGCCTTCGCGCTCGAGTTCGACCGGTGACAGAGGTTCTGGCTCAGAGGTCGAACGCGGCGCGGAGCGCCGAGTTGAGGTGTACGGCGGTGGGTGCGTCGAGCTCGCCGACGCGCTCCCGGAGCCAGCCGCGGTAGAGCCGGGTCACGTTGCCGGCCGACACCCAGCCGCGACCCTCGATCTGCACGGCGAGGATGTCCTGCGGGTCGTCGGGCGAGATCGGGGCACCGAGCAGCGACGTGCGCGCCGACTGGTTGATCCCGTCGCTGGAGACAATCACGACGAGGGGCTGGCGGGGAGATCCTTGCGGGATGTAGGACCAGATTTCACCCCTCAGCACGCATGTCCCTCTCGGCCTCGATCAGCTCGGCCTCGTCGGCCAGCGCATCGGCGAGACCATTGGTCACCACCGGACCCGCACCGGTGCGCACCGCCTCACGCCGCGCTGCGCGGGAGAGCCACGCGGACATGGACAGGCCATCGCGCGCTGCGGCCTGCTCCGCCAGCGAGAGCGCCGTCTCGTCGAGCGACACCGTTATCTTCCTCGTTGCCATACCATTCACCGTACCCAGAACGGGATGTAGCTAGACTGCATGCCGGTGATCCAGGTGCGGCACGTCTCGGCAGCGACACACGCGGTGCTGCGTCAGCGGGCTGCCGAGCGCGGCTTGCCGATGCAGGAGTACCTGGTCGGTTGCTCGACGAGTTCGCCGTCAAGCCGACCGTCGAAGAGGTGCTCCGCCGCGCCGGTGGCCGATCGGGTGGTCGGGTGGGTCTGGTCCGTACCGCCGAGGAGCTGCGCGCCGAGCGCGACGCCCGATGATCGTCGTCGACGCATTGGTGCTGGTGAATGTCCCCGCCGAGGCGCTCCAGTGCATGCTCGTCACGGCAGATCACCGCCTGTCTCGCGCTCCCGGCCAGCTGTGCCAGGTGGAGCAGATCGGGACTGGCTGACCCGCCCGCCGCCAGCGGGTTCACCGGCCGCCAGGCGACGGGTCAGCGGGGGTTCAGTCGCGCAGGACGACCGAGACGATGCCCGCCAGATGCTCGAGCCGGGCCACTTCTGCGGCGCGGAACATCGGGCCGCCGGGACGCCCGACCAGCAGCGCCTTGTGCCCATCGCTCAGCGGGATCGCGGCGAGCTCGGTTCCGACCTCGCGCCACGGCTGGGGAACCCAGTGCTCCTCGCTGTCGAGGATGGCCCCTCGGCGCAGTGGCCACCACGGCAGCGACACCGCCCCGGTCTCCGGCGCGGCCGTGGACGAGGCCAGCCGGTGCGGCTCGTCGCCGGTCCGGGTGAGCACCATGGCCCAGCCGGCCCGGATGATCCTCGGGACGCCCTCGGTGAAGACCGCCAGACCGTTCCGCTGATCAGCCGCGACCTGCTCTACCAGCTCCAGCTCGCGGGAGGTGTCGAGCACCCCGGCGTACGGCCGCACCGCGTCCACCTCCACCCCCTCGACGGACTCCGCAGCGGTGATGAGCAGGTCGGGCAGGCGGCCGGACGGGAGCTCCACGACGAGGTCGTCGACGGCGATGCCGGAGCCCCGCTCGACGACGTCGACGCTCAGGATGTCTGCGCCGGTGCTGCCGATCGCGGTGGCCAGGGCACCGAGTGCGCCGGGGCGGTCCGGGAGCTGGACCCGGATCAGGAAGGACATCCGCCGCCACGCCTCTCGATCAGCACGGAACCGGACTGCCGTGCGCCTGTAACGGCCGCCGATTGTCGCAGAGCCGGTCGGCGGACCCGGCGCTGCATTGGCGACGAAGTGCCGGAACCGCGTCGGGCCCACCCCAGGCCGGTGCCTAGACTGATCGAGCCCCGACCCCTTCTCGCGCTGCAGGGAGCCCGAGTGCCCACCATCTCCCGGAGCGAGGTCGCGCATCTCGCCCGGCTCGCCCGGCTGGCCGTCACCGACGCCGAGCTGGACGTCTTCGCCGGCCAGCTCGACGTGATCCTCACCTCGGTCGCGCGGGTGGGCGAGGTGGCGGCGGACGACATCCCGCCGACCTCACATGCGGTCCCGCTGACCAACGTGTTCCGCGAGGACGTGGTCCGTCCGGGGTTGAGCCAGCAGCAGGCGCTGGCGGGCGCGCCACGGGCGGAGGACGGGCGCTTCCGGGTGCCACGGATCCTCGACGACCCCGACGACCGCACGAACATGGGACCGGAGCCGTCGTGACCGAGCTGACCAGGCGTACCGCGGCCGAGCTCGCCGATGTGATCCACTCCCGCGCGACCACCGCCGTCGAGGTCACCCGAGCCCACCTGGACCGGATCGACGCGGTGGACGCGGCCGTGCACGCGTTCCTGCACATCGATGCCGAGGGCGCGCTGGCGGCCGCCGCTGCCGTGGACGCCGCACTCGACGCGGGGCAGCCGCCGGCTTCCCCGCTGGCGGGGGTGCCGCTCGCGCTCAAGGACGTGTTCACCACGGTGGACATGCCGACGACCTGCGGGTCGCGGATCCTGGAGGGCTGGTGCCCGCCGTACGACGCCACCGTGGTGCGGCGGCTGCGCGCGGCCGGGGTGGTGATTCTCGGCAAGACCAACATGGACGAGTTCGCGATGGGCTCCTCCACCGAGAACTCGGCGTACGGGCCGACCCGGAACCCGTGGGACACCGATCGCATCCCGGGTGGCTCCGGGGGCGGCTCCGCGGCAGCGCTCGCCGCGTTCGAGTCGCCGCTGGCCATCGGCACCGACACCGGGGGCTCGATCCGCCAGCCCGGGTCGGTGACCGGCACGGTCGGGGTAAAGCCCACCTACGGCGGGGTGTCGCGCTACGGGCTGGTGGCGTTCTCGTCGAGCCTCGACCAGGGTGGCCCCTGCGCGCGGACCGTGCTCGACGCGGCCTTGCTGCACGAGGTGATCGGCGGGCATGACCCGCTGGACTCGACGTCGATCGACGCTCCGGTGCCGCCGGTGGTCGCCGCGGCCCGGGCCGGGGCGAGCGGTGACCTGGCCGGGGTCCGGGTCGGCGTGGTGACCGAGCTCTCCGGCGAGGGCTACCAGCCGGGGGTGCTGCGTGCCTTCGAAGCCGCGGTCGAGGACCTCCGCGCGCTTGGCGCGGAGGTCCTCGAGCTGTCCTGCCCGAGCTTCGACTACGCGCTGCCCGCCTACTACCTGATCGCGCCGAGTGAGTGCTCGTCGAACCTCGCCCGGTTCGACGCGATGCGCTACGGCCTGCGGGTGGGTGACGACTCCACCCGCAGCGCCGAGGAGGTGATGGCACTGACCCGGGAGGCCGGGTTCGGCGCCGAGGTGAAGCGCCGCATCATGATCGGTACCTACGCGCTGTCCTCGGGCTACTACGATGCCTACTACGGGCAGGCGCAGAAGGTGCGCACCCTCATCACCCGTGACTTCGCTGCCGCCTTCGAGCGGGTGGAGGTGCTCGTCTCGCCCACCACGCCCACCACGGCGTTCCCGATCGGGGAGCGCACCGACGACCCGATGGCGATGTACCGCGCCGACCTGTGCACCGTCCCGTCCAACCTGGCCGGCAACGCCGCGCTGTCCGTCCCCTGCGGGGTGTCCGAGGACGACGGCCTGCCGGTGGGCCTGCAGGTGATGTCCCCGACCCTGGCCGACGACCGCGGCTACCGGGTCGCGGGTGCCTACGAAGCGGCCCGGAACGCCGCCGCAGGCGAGACCCTGATCAGCACCGTCCCGCAGATGGAGGTAACGACCCGATGAGTGCCACCGACACTGCCAAGAAGCTCTTCCCCCTGGTGCGGGTGGTGACCAGCGCGAGGAGCGTCGCGGAGGAGCTGCGCGCGTCACGACGCGAGACCGATCTGATCACCCGCGTGCATGCGGTGGCCAACGCCGTCCTCGTGGTCACCGGGCTCATCCTGGTGATCCGGGAACTGCGGACCGGCCGCCGGGCGTGACGGTGACCGCCGAGCTGTTGTCCTACGAGGACGTGCTGGGCTCCTACGACCCGGTGCTCGGCCTCGAGGTGCACGTCGAGCTCTGCACCGCGACCAAGATGTTCTGCGGCTGCGCCAACGGCTTCGGCGCCGAGCCGAACACGAACGTCTGCCCGACATGCCTCGGCCTGCCCGGCTCGCTGCCGGTGCTCAACGGAGCCGCGGTGGAAGCGGCGATGCGCATCGGGCTGGCGCTGAACTGCTCCATCGCGCCGTGGTGCCGTTTCGCCCGGAAGAACTACTTCTACCCGGACATGCCGAAGAACTTCCAGACCTCGCAGTACGACGAGCCGATCGCGGTCGACGGATTGCTGGAGGTGCTGCTGGACGACGACTCGACATTCACTGTCGCGATCGAGCGGGCTCACATGGAGGAGGACACCGGCAAGTCCCTGCACGTCGGTGGCGCCACCGGCCGCATCCAGGGGGCCGACCACTCGCTGCTGGACTACAACCGTGCCGGGGTCCCGCTGATCGAGATCGTCACCAAGCCGATCACCCGCGCCGGGGAGCGCGCTCCGGAGATCGCCCGCGCGTACGTCGCTGCGCTGCGCGACCTGCTGCGCGCCCTCGACGTCTCCGACGTGCGGATGGACCAGGGGTCGCTGCGCTGCGACGCGAACGTGTCGCTGATGCCGCGGGGCAGCTCGACGTTCGGCACCCGCACCGAGACCAAGAACGTGAACTCGCTGCGCTCGGTGGAGCGTGCGGTGCGCCACGAGATGTGCCGGCAGGCCGCGGTGCTGAGCGCGGGAGGCAGCATCGTGCAGGAGACCCGGCACTTCCAGGAGGCCGACGGGACCACGGCACCGGGCCGCCGCAAGGAGACCTCCGAGGACTACCGGTACTTCCCGGAGCCCGACCTGGTGCCGATCGCGCCGTCCGACGAGTGGGTCGAGCGGCTGCGGGCGACGCTGCCCGAGCTGCCATGGCAGCGGCGCGCGCGGGTGCAGGCGCAGTGGGGCATCTCAGACGCGGAGCTGCGCGACCTGGTGAACGCGGGTGCCCTGGACCTCGTCGCGGCCACCGTCGACGCGGGAGCCCCACCCGCGGAGGCCCGCTCGTGGTGGGTGTCCTACCTCGCGCAGCAGGCCAACGTCCAGGGCGTGGAGCTGGCAGCGCTGCCGATCACGCCGGCGCAGGTGGCGCGGGTGGTCGCGCTGGTCGCCGAGGGTGCGCTGACCAACAAGCTCGCCCGGCAGGTCGTCGACGGGGTGCTGGCCGGCGAGGGTGACCCCGACGAGGTGATCGCGGCGCGCGGGCTGGCGGTGGTCTCCGACGACTCCGCGCTGCGCAGTGCCGTCGAGGAGGCGCTGGCGGCGCAGCCCGAGGTCGCGGAGAAGATCCGGGCCGGCAAGGTGGCCGCAGCGGGCGCGATCGTCGGCGCGGTGATGAAGGCAACCCGCGGTCAGGCCGACGCGCAGAAGGTCCACGAGCTCGTGTTGGCGCAGCTGCGCCGCCCCTGAACCGTCATGAGCGGACAGCCGCAGAACGTCAGTCCTGGCCGCCCCCGCCGGTGACCTCGAGGAGCTGGAACACGCGCTCGTCGCTGGCGATCGGCGAGCCGCCCTCGGTGTTGACCGTGCCCAGCCATACCACCGCGCTTCCCGGCTCGATCGCCGCCGCCGACACCCGCCCGTAGTGCTCCAGCGGGACGGTCCGGGGCTCTCCGACGAACTGCTCACCGGGGCCGAGGCCCAGCACGAACATCGCCGCACGGTCGGTGAGGGCCACCTGCACCCGGTTTTGCACGACGGCGCAACCATCTGCACCGGGCCGGTCCGGCCAGGTCCAGGCGGGCGCACCGAGCGGCTGTCCGGGGACCACCCGGCGCAGGACGTCACCGCCCGTGTCGGTGTCGGTGACCCAGCTGGTGCCGGTCATGGGATCGGTGCACAGCCCGCCGGGCGCCCGCAGTCCGGAGGCGACCACCGGCGAGCCCGGGTCGGGATTGGTGGACACCGGAGCACCGGAGGTGTCGACCCGCAGCACCTTGCCGGCGAGCGAGCCCGGGTCGGTGCTCGCCGCGGGATCTCCGCCGTCCCCGGTGCCGATCAGCAGCGCCCCGGTGCCGTCGAGGCCGAGCGCGCCGGCGTTGCCGCTCTCACCCCGAGGGATGCCGGTCAGCACCGGCTTCGGCGGGTCACCGGGCGCGAAGCGGACCACCTCGTTGCCGGTGGACGTGCTGACGTAGGCAAAGACCAGCTCGTCCTCGACGTAACTCGGAGACAGCGCCAGCCCGGTCAGTCCGCCGTCGCCGGCGGCGTCGACGGCCAGCGTGGCGATCTCCACCGGTGCCGTGCCCCGCTCCACCCGCATGATCCGGCCGGTGGTGCGTTCGGCCACCAGGGCGGACTGCCCACCGGGCAGCACGGTGATCGCCGAGACCGGCGCGAGGCAGGTGGCGACCACGGCGGGATCGGGATCGTTGCACCCCTCCGGCTTCCCGGGCGGGGATTCGGGCGGCCCGCCCGGGAAGCCGGGACTGCCCGGCACCTGCGGCTGGAGGTCCGCTAGGGGTCCGATCTCGGGCTTCGGCCGCCAGTGCCCGGAGCCGCGCTCGGCAAACTCGGGTAGCGCAGCACAGCCGGCGAGCAGCACGACGGCCAGCAGGCCGGCTCCCATCCGGGTCGTCCCGCGGAGCGGGTGGACGGGGATCGGTACGAGCGGGGGCACGGGCAGCCAGGCTAGGCGCCGAGCCGTGAGCCGCCGGTGAGCGGGACCGCGCAGCCCAGGGTCTCGCTCGGGACGTCGCCGCTACCAGACCCCCTATCATGGGGCGCCAGGACTGCGATATGGATCCATGTGCGGTTCTCGGATACCCGAAACCCGCGATATGGATCCATGTGGCGGATGGGGCGGATTGGGGGGCGGGGATCGACCGGCCCGCGTTCAGGGTTTGGCGGGGTCACGGACGGCGCCGGTGGCGGCGGAAGTGGCCAGCCGGGCGTAGGCACGCAGGGCGGCGCTGACCGGGCGCTGGCGGTCACGGGGCTGCCACGGCCGCTCGGACGCCTCCATCTTCGCGCGCCGCTCGGCGAGCACGTCGGCGTCCACGCACAGCTGCAGGGTCCGGGACCGCACGTCGATGAGTATGTCGTCGCCGTCGCGTACGAGGCCTATCGTGCCGCCGGCCGCGGCCTCGGGGGAGACGTGCCCCACGGAGATCCCAGCCGAGCCCCCGGAGAAGCGGCCGTCGGTGACCAGCGCGCACACCCGCCCGAGCCCGGAGCCCTTGAGGAACGCGCTGGGGTGCAGCATCTCCTGCATCCCCGGCCCGCCCGACGGGCCCTCGTAGCGCACCACCAGCACGTCACCGGGCTGGATCAGCTTGCCGAGGATCACCGAGACGGCCTCCTCCTGGCTCTCCACCACCCGGGCCGGGCCACGGAACGTCCAGAGCGCCTCGTCGATGCCCGCAGTCTTGAGCACGGCGCCGTCCTCGGACAGGTTGCCGCGCAGCACCGCGAGCCCGCCCTCGGCGGTGTAGGCGTGCCTGACATCCCGGATGCAACCGGCTGCACCGTCGGTGTCCAGGGTGGACCAGCGGTTCGCGGTGGAGAACGCTGCGGTGGTGCGGACCCCGCCGGGCGCGGCGTGGAAGAGCTCGACTGCCCGCTTCGAGGCCGAGCCGGAGCGGATGTCCCAGGCCGAGAGCCACTCCTCGAGGGAGCCACTGTGGACGGCGTGCACGCCGGTGTGCAGCAGCCCGCCGCGGTGCAGCTCGCCGAGGATCGCGGGAATGCCGCCGGCGCGGTGCACGTCCTCCATGTGGTAGGCGGAGTTCGGCGACACCTTCGCCAGGCACGGCACCCGCCGGGAGGCCGCGTCGATCGCGTCCAGGTCGAAGTCGACCTCGCCTTCCTGTGCTGCGGCGAGGATGTGCAGCACGGTGTTGGTCGACCCGCCCATCGCCACGTCCAGCGCCATGGCGTTCTCGAACGCCTCCCGGGTGGCGATCGAGCGGGGCAGCACGGACGCATCGTCCGAGTCGTACCAGCGCCGTGCCAGCTCGACCACGGTGCGACCCGCGTCCAGGAACAGCGCCCGGCGCGCCTCGTGCGTCGCCAGCGTGGAGCCGTTGCCCGGCAGGGCGAGGCCGAGCGCCTCGGTGAGGCAGTTCATCGAGTTCGCGGTGAACATGCCGGAGCACGACCCGCAGGTGGGGCAGGCGGAGCGCTCCACCTCGGTGAGCCCGTCGTCGTCGACCGCCGGGGACGCGGACGCCGAGATCGCGATGATGAGGTCGGTGGGTGTGTGCGCGACGCCGTCCACCACGACGGCCTTGCCCCCCTCCATCGGCCCGCCGGAGACGAACACCGTCGGGATGTTCAGCCGCATCGCCGCGTTCAGCATCCCCGGGGTGATCTTGTCGCAGTTGGAGATGCACACCAGGGCGTCTGCGGCGTGGCCGTTCACCATGTACTCGACCGCGTCGGCGATCAGCTCTCGCGACGGCAGCGAGTAGAGCATCCCGCCGTGGCCCATGGCGATGCCGTCGTCGACAGCGATGGTGGAGAACTCCCGCGCGACACCACCGGCGCGCCGCACCGCCTGCGCCACCAGGTCACCGAGGTCCTTGAGGTGCACGTGGCCCGGCACGAACTGGGTGTAGGAGTTTGCGATCGCCACGATCGGCTTGCCGAAGTCGGCCTCGGTCATGCCGGTGGCCCGCCACAGCGAGCGGGCGCCGGCCGCGTTGCGACCGGAGGTGGTGACGCGGGACCGGAGCGCAGGCACGCGACCAGCCTACTCGGGGGCTGCGGACGGGTCGGTGATCCGACCCCCGCTGACCACTGCGAGCACCGGCAGGTCACGCGCCCGCACGGCGGGCAGCGTGACCTCCTCGCCGGTGGACAGCACAGCCCGGCACCAGGAGCGCTCCGCCACCCGCAACCTGTCCACCTCCCCCCACGGCAGCCTCCTGCTCCGCAGCATGCGGTGCGCGACGAGCGCATCCGAGCTCGCCACGGTGCGTGTGCGCAGCAGCCACACCGCGAGCCCGATCGGGAGCACGTAGAGCACCTGCAGCCCCGGCACCGTGAGGGCCAGTGGCGTCGCGCCGATCGCGAGCGCGAAGACCCCGAGGAGGGCGGTGAGGGGGATGCGGAACGTGGCGGTGGGCGCAGGCACTCTCCCATCGTTGCATCCGTATGGCGCAACGAGCCTCTCCCGTGCCCACCGGTAGTTAGGCTAGGGTCACCAAATCCCACCACCGAGGAGATGAGGTCGTCCATGCCGCGTCCGAGGGCGGTCGTCACGGGCGGGGCGGGATTCCTGGGCTCGCACCTGTGCGAGCGCCTCCTGCTCGAGGGCTACAGCGTGCTGTGCCTCGACGACTTCAGCACGGGAGCACCCGCCAACGTCGCGCACCTCGCGGAGGTGGGCCCGTTCCGGCTGATCCGGGCCGACGTCACCGATTTCGTGCACGTCGTCGGCGATGTCGACGCCGTCCTGCACTTCGCCTCTCCCGCATCCCCCATCGACTACCTGCGCATGCCCATCGAGACCCTGAAGGTCGGCTCGATCGGCACCCTGCACACCCTGGGCCTGGCCAAGGAGAAGAAGGCTCGCTACCTGCTGGCGTCCACGTCGGAGGCCTACGGGGACCCCCAGGTCCACCCGCAGCCGGAGAGCTACTGGGGGCATGTCAACCCGGTCGGCCCGCGCGGCGTCTACGACGAGGCCAAGCGGTTCGCCGAGGCGATGACCATGGCCTACCGCCGCGCGCAGGGTGTCGACACCGCGATCGTGCGCATCTTCAACACCCACGGCCCTCGGATGCGGCCCGACGACGGGCGGGCCGTGCCGACGTTCATCCGCCAGGCACTGCGCGGCGAGCCCTTGACGGTGGCAGGCGACGGCAGCCAGACACGCTCGATCCAGTACGTCACCGACCTCGTCGAGGGCTGCCTGCGGCTGCTGCACTCCGAGCTCCCCGGCCCGGTCAACATCGGCAACCCGTGCGAGGTGTCGATCACCGAGCTGGCAGTGCTGATCCGTGACCTGGTGGGCTCCGCCAGCCCGCTGCAGTTCGGCCCGCGCCCCGAGGACGACCCCACCGTGCGGCAGCCCGACATCGGCCTGGCCGGCGAGGCACTCGGCTGGGCGCCGACGGTGTCCCTCACGGACGGGCTGCGCACGACGATCGCGTGGTTCCGGGAGAATCTCGACCGGGCCGCGCCGCAGCGGGCGATGTGACATGAGCACTCGTTCCCAGCCCGAGGTCGTGATCATAGGTGCGGGTCCGGCGGGTCTCACCGCCGCCTACGAGCTGGCCAGTGCGGGGGTGCTCGCGACGGTGCTGGAGGCCGATGACGTGGTGGGCGGGATCAGCCGCACCGTCGAGCGGGACGGGTGGCGGTTCGACATCGGGGGCCATCGGTTCTTCACCAAGGTGGCGCGGGTGGAGGCGCTGTGGCGGGAGGTCCTACCGGGGGGTGAGTTTCTGCGGCGGCCCCGACGCAGCCGCATCCTGTATCGGGGCAGGTTCTTCGACTATCCGTTGCGCCCGTGGGGCGCGCTGCGCAGCCTCGGGGCGACCGAGGCGCTCCGCTGCGTTCTGTCCTACGTCTGGGCGCGGCTTCGCCCACCCGCGGACCAGTCCCATCTCGAGGGCTGGGTCGCGGCCCGCTTCGGATACCGGCTCTACCGGCACTTCTTCAAGACCTACAACGAGAAGGTCTGGGGGGTGGCGGCCACCGAGATCCAGTCGGACTGGGCGGCGCAGCGGATCAAGAACCTGTCGCTGGCGAACGCGCTGCTGGGCGGGCTGCGCCCCGGGCGCAACCAGCGGGAGATCACCTCGCTCATCGAGGAGTTCGACTACCCGCGGCTCGGGCCGGGGATGATGTGGGAACGCTGCTGCGAGCTGGTCGAGGCCGCCGGCAGCAAGGTGCACCTCGGCCAGCCGGTCACCCGGATCCGGCACCGCGACGGCCGCGCGGTCGCCGTCGAGACCACCGCGGACGGGGCCGTGAGCGACTACCCGTGCACCGACCTCGTCTCCTCGATGCCGCTGCCCGACCTGGTGCGCGCCATGGACCCGTCGGCGCCGCCCGAGGTGCTCGCCGCCGCCGACGGGCTACGCTTCCGTGACTTCCTCACGGTGGCGCTCGTGGTGCCCGCCGCCGGGGCCTTCGGCGACAACTGGATCTACGTCCACTCCCCGGAGGTGCGCGTCGGGCGCATCCAGAACTTCGGGGCCTGGTCGCAGTGGATGGTCAAGCCCGGGCACACCTGCCTCGGGTGCGAGTACTTCGTGTTCGCCGGCGACGAGCTGTGGGACCTGCCCGACGCCCACCTCGTCGACCTGGCCACTCGTGAACTGAACTGGCTCGGCCTCGTCGGGCCGGGACCCGTCGAGGCGGGGTACGTCGTGCGCATGCCCAAGGCGTACCCGGTCTACGACCAGGGCTTCCACCACGGGGTGGCGGCGCTGCGCGGCTGGCTGGCCGCCCATGCCGCCAACGTGCATCCCGTCGGCCGCAACGGCATGCACCGCTACAACAACCAGGACCACTCGATGCTCACCGCCATGCTCACCGTCGAGAACATCCTGACCGGAGCCGGACACGACACCTGGTCGGTGAACGTCGAGGGCGAGTACCACGAGCAGGCCACGGCTGGGCGCACCACGGCTGGGCGCACCACGGCTGGGCGCACCGCGGTTAGCGGCACCGGACGGGACGCCCCGATCCTGCCCGCTACCCGATCCCCACGCGATCGGCGGCCGGGCCCGGGCCGGCACGGCCCCACAGGCGGATCAGGACGACCACCGGGATCAGGCTGACTCCGACGATGAGCAGCGCGGGCAGGGCTGCCGTGTCGAAGCGGGAGTCCTTGGTCGCCTCCCACGCCATGATCGCCAGGGTGTCCCCGCCGAGCGGGCGCAGCAGGGCGGTGGCCGGAAGCTCCTTCATGACCTCCACCGTGACGAGCAGGGCCGCGGTGACCACACCAGGCCACATCAGCGGCAGGTGCACGTCGGTGAGCACCCGCGCGCGGTCCGCCCCCAGTGCCCGCGCGGCGTCGTCGAGGTTGGGGTTGATGCGCCCCATCCGCGCCTCCAGCGCGAAGAACGCCTGGGCGTGGAATCGCACCACGTAGGCGCACACCAGGCCGATGACGGTGCCGGTGAACAGCAGTCCGATGCTCGCGCCGAACAGGCTCGCGAACCCGTCGATCAACCGGCGGTCCACCCACACCAGCGGCACGTAGATCGCCACCGCGATGACCGTGCCCGGCACCGCGTAACCCACCGAGGCCAGCCGCGCGGCGACCGCCCCGATGCGTGACGGCCGGACCCGCTGGCCGTAGACGATCAAGGTGGAGGTGATCACCGCTATGGTGGCGGCGGCGACCGCGAGCAGCAGCGTGTTGAACGCGGCCTTGCCCAGCCCGGCTCCCACCCGATCCGCCACGACGGTCTCGACGGACCACGCCACGAGCTGCAGGACGGGAACGCCGAACACCACCGCCAGCAGCAGGCACGGCACGGCGGTGGCCAGCCCGGCGCGCCACCCGCGCAGCCGGCGAGGGACGACCACGTCACCGCGGGCGAGCGCCTGGTGATAGCGCGCCCGGCCCCGCAGCAGCCGCTCCAGCACGACCATGATCAGCGCCAGCCCGACCAGCACGGTGGCGAGCTGCAGCGCCGCGGCCTGGTCGGCCGCGCCGTACCAGACGCGGTAGATGGCGTCGGTCAACGCCTGGTAGCCGAGCAGGTTCACCGCGCCGAAGTCGGCGAGCGCCTCCATGACGGCCAGCGCGGCGCCGGCGGCCAGCGCGGGCCGGGCCAGCGGCAGTGCCACCTGCCGCACCGCCTGGCCGTAGCTGCGGCCCAGGTTGCGCGCCGCCTCCAGCGACTGGCGTGACTGGCCGAGGAAGGCACTGCGCCCCAGCACGTAGACGTAGGGGTAGAGCACGGCGGTGAGGACGCCGATCGCGCCCGCGGGCCCGCGAAGGCCGGGCAGCTGCAGGCCGCCGCCGAACAGGCTGCTCTGCAGCGGGTTGGCGTAGCCGAACTGCCCGACCAGCACGAACACCAGGACGTAGCCGGGCATCGCCAGGGGCAGCACGAGGGCCCAGTCCAGCCAGCGCCGGCCCGGGAAGTCGTAGAACGAGACGAGCACCGCCAGCCCGGCGCCGATCACCAGGGTGCCGACGGCGACGCCCACGCCGAGCAGCACGCTCCTGCTCAGGGCCCGGGGCAGCAGGGCCGACGCGATCTGGTCGAACACCTCCCCGCCGAGCAGGAAGCTCGCGGGCAGTGCCACGAGCGGTCCGGTCACGGCGAGCGCGGTGAGGACACCCACCACCGCCCATCCCGGGATCCGTCGACCGGTCCGGCGGACCGCGGGCACCCCCTCCGCGCGGCGGTCCGCCGGCGTTACCGCCACCCCACCTCGAGCATCAGCGCGACCGCCTCGTCGAGCAGGGGCCCCGCCGCCTCGACGGCGATCGGGTCGGTCTTGACGTCCGCCCAGTCGCGGATGTAGTCGGCCGGGGACACCTCGGGGTTCGCGGCGAACTCGCCTTGCGACACGATCTGCACCTGCGCCTGCCGCGAGGTGAGCCACTCCATCAGCGCCACGGCGGTCTCCACCTCATCGGACCCGCGGACGACGCCGACCCCGGAGACGTTGGCGTGGGCCCCGGCACCGTCCTGATCGGGCCAGGCTGGCGCGACCGGGAAGGCGGGGTTCTCCTTCAGCGAGCGGGCGAGGTAGTAGTGGTTGGAGAGCCCGACGTCGCAGCCGCCCGCGGCCATCACCGCGAGCATCTCGCCGTCGGAGCCGAGGATCTCGGGGTCGTTGGCCATCCAGGAGCGCAGCAGCTGCTCGGTGGCCTCGTACCCCCGCTTGGCGATCATGTCGGCGACCAGCGACTGGTTGTACTCGCTGTTCGAGGTGCGCAGGCAGGTGCGCCCCTTGAAGCGCGGGTCGCCGAGGTCGGCGTAGCTGGTCACGGCGCCGTCCGGCACCCGCTCGGTGGACCGGACGGGGATGCGCAGCCGGGTGGTCAGGGCCCACCACGCGCCGTCGTCGGCGTGCAGGCGCTCGGGAACCTGGCTCCGGAGCGGCGCGCTGGTGACCGCCTGCAGCAGACCTGCCTTCTCGGCCCGCCACAGGTTGGCGAGGTCGGTCGTCACCAGCAGGTCGGCAGGCGTGTCGTCGCCCTCCTGCTGCAGCCGCTCGAACAGCTCGGGCGCGGTGCCCCCGCGGACCTCGAGCTCGACGCCGGTCATCTCCTCGAACTCGCGCAAGGCCTGCTCGTCCCCGTAGTGCGAGCGGCCGTTGTAGACGACGAGCTCGTCGGCGAGGTCCGCCCCCGCGGTGTCCACCCGGATCGTGCCACCGGGACCGACCGCGGCGTCGCTCTCGTCGTTACCGCCGAGAGCCACCACCGCGACCCCCAGGGCGAGCACGGCCACGAGGGCGACGACGCCGACGAGGGGCCACCGGCGACGGATCAGGCTGGCGAGCATTCGCTGGTCCTCCGATCCCGGAACGCTCGGGGGTGCCAGCCGCCGAGCGTCGTAGGTGACTTCCCCCGACGCCCTTGTAGGGTAGCGTAACCAAAGTATGAGCCCGCCCGCGATATCCGCTGACGACGTCGAGAAGGCGTTCGGGCCGAATCGTGCGGTCACCGGGGCGACGGTGCGGGTGCCCAGCGGTGAGGTCGTCGCTCTCGTGGGCCCGAGCGGGTCGGGCAAGACCACGCTGCTGCGCACGATCGCCGGGTTCGAGGTGCCCGACGCAGGCACGATCCGCATCGCCGGGCGCCAGGTCGCGGGCGAGGGCGTCTGGGAGGAGCCGGACCGGCGCCGGATCGGCATGGTGTTCCAGGACGGGGCGCTGTTCCCGCACCTGACCGTGGCCCGCAACCTTGCCTTCGGCGAGCCGCGCCCAGGACGCGTGCAGGAATGCCTCGAGCTGGTGGGACTGGTGGCGCGCGCCGGCGCGTACCCGCACGAGCTCTCGGGCGGGGAGCGGCAGCGGATCGCCCTGGCCCGCGCCCTGGCGGCCGAGCCCGAGGTGGTCCTGCTCGACGAACCGTTCACCGCGCTGGACGAGGTGCTCCGCGTCGCGCTGCGTGAGGAGGTCACGTCGATCCTGCGCGCCGCGGGGGCGAGCGCCCTGCTGGTCACGCACAACCAGCAGGAGGCGCTGTCGCTGTCGGACGTCGTGGCCGTGATGCGGGACGGGCGCATCGAGCAGGTGGGCCCGCCGGAGGAGGTCTACGGTCGCCCCGCGACGCGCTGGGTGGCCGAGTTCCTCGGGGACGCCGACGTGGTGCCGGGCACGGCCGCCGAGGGCGTCGCGGACTGCGAGCTGGGGCGGTTCCCCGCGGACCGCGGGTTGCGCGGTGCAGTCGAGATCGTGCTCCGACCGGAAGGGGTGACCCTCGGGGCGAACGGTGCTGCCGGTGCTGAGGCGCGCGTCGTCGGGCGGTCGTACTTCGGCCACGACCAGCTCGTCCGGCTGGAGCTGGCCAGCGGGCTGCGGCTACGCAGCCGCGCCCCCGGCTCGGCGGCTTGGCGCCGCGGTGACCAGGTGCGCGTGCAGGTCACAGGCACGGTGACCGTGCTCGCGCCCGCCTGAGATGCACGTTCAGGCTTCACGGCAGCTGCGCGGTACGCCGGTGCTCCTCGTGATCTGCGCTGCCCTCGCCGCCGCCTCGCTCGCGCTGCCTGCCGCGGTCGGCTACGACCCGTGGTCCTGGCTGGTGTGGGGCCGCGAGCTGACGCGCGGGGCGCTGACCTCGCGCTGTATGCCGGCTGGCTGCTGTGGCGCGAGCCGTCGCGGTGGCGGTGGGTGGCCCCAGTCCTGGTCACCGTGCCGCTGCTCTGGTTGGCGGGGACTGGCTGGCGTCGGGCGACCCGCGGCGCGGCGCGGCGACGGCGCAGGTCCTCACCGGTACCTGGGCTCAGCGACTGGTGACCGCGCTGGACCGGATCGGCGACGTGGTGATCGTGCCGGTGTGGGTGGCGGCGGCGGTGGGCGTCGTCGTGGCGGCGCGGCGCCGGATGTTGACGCCGGGCGTCCTGGCCGCCGCGGCGCTGGCCTGGATGACCATGGCGGCCGTCTTCGGCTACGCGGCGTTGTTGTGTCCTGAACGCGAAGGAGAGTTATGTAGGAACTTTCTGGTGACGGTGCTGCACGGGAGATGAAGGTTGTGGCCCTTCGGAGCCGCCGTGCGGGGGGAGGCTTCAAACCACCTCATGCTGCGTTGGCTGAAGACCGTCGTGGTGAACGATGAGGAAAAGGCGCCGTCGAGGTGTCAGGTGGGGATCGGGAAGGCGAGCGTAAGCGAATCGCTGATGACGTGTCGAAACTTAGAGACGACATCAAAACCGGGGTGTCAATGCGATCCCGGGATGAGCCTGGCGGGTGCCCGTTTATTGGCCAGGCGGTGTCCGGCATGCAGGCGACGCGAGCCCGGTCTGCGGCTTCCGTGTGGAACAGGAGAAGGCACGTCTGGAAACTATCCGGCGGTGTGGCCGGGTGAGAGGGAGCGTCCTGGGCGGCCCAAAGCCGTGAGGGATTGAGTACCGTCGCCGGGCGTGCTGGCGGACCGGTTCGTAGTAGCGGGGAACTGCCTGTAATGGGTGGGGAGCGAAGGGGCCGGGTCGTTCGTGACTGTGTTCGTTCGATCAACCGGGTTCTCCTGGGAGGAGTCGCGTGGACGAGTTGAAAGCACCAGGCAAGCCGTTCGACATTTCGAAGCGGGCTGTCTGGGAGGCGTGGGAGAAGGTGAAGGCGAACAAGGGCTGGGCCTGTCCGACCCGGTGTCGCCGGCCACGCCCCCCACGGTCGGCCAGTGGGTGCAGGACGCGGTCGCCGTGCTCGATGCCAGCGGGGCGGCACGCGTGCCCGTCCTCGCCAACGGCGACACCGGCCTCATCGCGCTGCTGCTCGCCGCCACGCATCCGGAGCGGGTTGCCTCGCTGACATTGATCAACTCCTATGCCCGCATGGTTGCCGGCGAGGACTACCCGCACGGTGACTCGCCGTCCGTCAACGACGTGCTGCGCGAGATCCGCATCACCGACACGCGCCCGGTGGTCGACGTGCTGTCTTGGATCGCCCCCTCCGTTGCGGGAGATGCGCGGTTCCGGTCCTGGTGGGACGCCGTGGGCCGGCGGGGCGCCAGTCCACGGACCGCCGAGCTGGTGCATCGCGAGGTCCTGCAAGCCGACGTTCGCGACGTGCTGGCCCGGGTTCGGGTGCCGGTTCTCGCGCTGTCACG
>DASQWR010000073.1:0-11477 GCA_035640155.1 Pseudonocardiaceae bacterium | reverse complement strand
GGTGCCGTCCGCGGACCGGTACGTCGAGACGTGGACGGCGTTCGAGAAGCTCGCCTCCGACGGCCGGGTCCGCGCCATCGGCGTCTCCAACTTCCCTGAGGCGCACCTGCAGCGGATTCTCGACGAGACCGGCACCGTTCCGGTGCTGAACCAGGTGGAGCTGCACCCGAACTTCCCGCAGGCCGCGTTGCGGGCGTTCCACGCGGGCCACGGCATCGCGACCGAGGCGTGGAGCCCGCTCGCGCAGGGCGGGCTGCTGAAGGAGAAGTCGCTGGTCGCGCTCGGGGAGAAGTACGGCAAGACGCCTGCGCAGATCATCCTGCGGTGGCACCTGCAGCTGGGGAACATCGTGATCCCCAAGTCGGTCACCCCGGAGCGCATCCGCAGCAACATCGATGTGTTCGACTTCGAGCTCGCCGACGACGACATCGCCACGATCGACGGCTTGGACAAGGGCAGCGGCGGGCGCATCGGCCCGGATCCGGACACGTTCAACGGGTGACCCCTGGGACCGCTACCGCTGACGGCCGCCGCTCGCGCGCCTGCGGACGGTGACTCGCCGCCCTCGGCTGTGCTAGCTAGCCGCGCGCCCGTGTGGCGGCACCGCACGACCGACGGTCAGGTTGTCGGCACAATATCGCGAACAAACCATCGCTGTCGGTCACCGTCCGGCCGATGGCGGCCAACCGGCGGGTCCTCGACCTCCAGGAGGTGCGCTCTGGTTCGAACCGCAGTCCGCTCGAACAGGGTTCCCGATTGCCGGTGCCCGAGTGGCACCGTCCGCACGTGGCGCCAGCCGCACTTCACGTAGTAGAGGTGCAGGCCCTTGGCTGCGCGCCAGACGTCCAGCCGGACCGTCCGGATCCTCTGGCGCGCCGCCCGGTCGACCGCCCAGTCCAGCATCAGCTCGCCCAGCCCGAGGCCCCGGTACGAGACCGCGGTGGCGAGCTTGGACACGTACAAGGCGGGGCGAGCGCGCTCTCGGGGATACCAAAAGTCGAACTCTGGATCCCGGGTCAGCGTGATGGTGCCGACGATCTCGTCTCGGTGATCATTCGTGACCAGCACCCAGGTGTGCCGGCGGCGGATCAGGTACTGCAGGACGGGCCGCCACTCACCCACGTTGGGCCACTGGTCGCTCCCATGGTCCCGCAGCCAGGTCACGCGATTCTCGAGCAAGACCATGATCTCGGCGAGGTCTGGCTCGAGAGCGGGCCGGATGACGTAGTCCGGGTTCATGACTCCACCTCGTAGGTCAGCTCCCAACGGTCCGCGGGCAGCACCGACGCGAGCACCCGGATGGGGTTCTCCCGGCCTGCTGTGTAGTAGCTGGTCCGGTTGTGCGCGATCACCGGCAGACCCGGAGCCAGTGACAGCTGCTGGAGCTCCCGTTTGTGCGGTCTGCGGGCGGTGATGCAGTCGTCGTGGTGGACCATCGGGTAGCCGAGCTCGGCGAGCACGTGGCGAAGGCCGGTCGGGACGTTCTTCGGTTTGGCCACGACCGTGCCCGCGACCAGCTTCTCGGGATAGTAGGAGTCGGCGAGCGCGTACGGGACGTCGTCGACATATCGGATGCGGCGTCGGACGAGCGCGAGCTCGTCGTCGTTTAGCCGCAGGCTGCGGGCGATACCGGCCGGGGGACGCAGCACATGCACCTCGATGTCCTGCTTGGGTCGATGTTCCTGTCTCTCGATGACGGCAGTGAACGCGTCGACGAGACGGTCCTCGTCCTCGAAGGTGTACATCGGAAGCGTCAGCCGGGGCGGCCGGTGCACGAACGTGCCCTTGGCCGACTCCGATCGCAGGTACCCCTCGTGGTGCAGCAGGTTGAGCGCGTCTCGGACGACCTGCAGTGACACGCCGTGCTCTTGCATCAGCTTCTGCCGGGTGGGCAGCTGCTGCCCGTCGGCCACGGCCCCATCGTCGATGGCTTCCGCCCACTCGGCTGCAATGCGCCGGTAGGCCGGTTCCGCCGACCACCGCGTCACCGCACACCTCCTTCTAATGGACATACCCAATATATTGTGCGCCAGCCTACTCTGTGCTAGGCATAGATCGCATGGACATATCCATACGACGACAGGAGAACGGTAGACCCTGCTAGCCCCCGAGGTCAAGATCGGCTCACCGTGTCAAGCGAGCTGCCTACCGCCGCGACACTCAAGTCGATCAACATCCGCGAACTGAAGCAGCGAGCCGAGGGCTCAGCTCGACCCGCTGCCGCGGAGCTCATCTCAACCGAGGTCTGCACACGCTCAGGAAGGACAGCTCCGATGACCATCATGGCACGCCACCTGTGGTGGCGAATCCTCCCGTTGGCTCAGTCGCCGCGGGTCGCCGCTCGCCCGCGTCGCGCCGGCCGAGGCGGTTGGATCGGTCGCCTCATCGAAGACCTTGAGGACCGGATCTTCGCAGCCGATGACGCCCGGGCACGAGCACGCGGCTGGCAGGTCACCCGGTCACCGTCGGGTTTCGGCCGCCTGTATCGGGATCCGCGCTGGGACCTGGTGTCCGCCTGCTCCGACTGCACGGGACGGGGGCAGACGCCGGCAGGCGGATGCGCGACTTGTGGCGGGCGCGGAACGGTCCGGCTGGGCCATCGGTACAGCTGCCCTGGCGGGGCGACATGAGACCCGGGAGTGAGCCGTGGTCGCTGCTCGTGAAGCTGCACCAGGCGCTCACCCTGCCACGGTCGCCGTCCGTACTGCTGATGTGCTGGCGATGGCGCTACGAGCTGGCACTGGTAGTCGGCGGTCCGCTTCTGGTGTACGGACTGGTCGAAGCGCTCGGGCCGGACTGGACGCAGGTCGTCCTCCTGGTGAACACCGCCATGCTGGTGATGTGGCCACCCGCCCGGCGACGGGTCGTCGCACAGTTCTGGTGCGTGCTGACGCAGCATCGCCTGCGGACCGGCTTCGCCCAGACGTGGCTGCACACCCGGGACGGCCAGCTGCCGGCGATCCTGTGGTGCGCGCCGACCGAGCGGGGCGAGAAGGCCACCCTGTGGTGCCCGGCAGGCCTGACCGTCGCGGACGTCACGGCGCGCGCCGAGCAGCTCGCGGCTGCGTGCTACGCGATCCGCATCGAGGCCCAGGTGCACCCGACCCACTCCCACCTGGTGTGCGTCGAGGTCATCCGGAGGTAGTCGCTGCGGTGACTCGACAGATCCCGCGCTAGCAGACCGCTCCTTGGGCCGCCGAGCCCACGAGCGCGGCATACTTGCGCAGCACCCCGGTGCGCAGCTCCGGCTCGCGCGGGATCCACTCGGCGTGGCGGCGGGCCAGCTCGTCGGCATCGACGAGCAGGTCCAGGGTCCGCGCCGCGAGGTCCAGCACGATCCGGTCCCCGTCGCGCACCAGCGCGATCGGCCCGCCGTGCGCGGCCTCGGGGGCCACGTGGCCGATGCACAGGCCGGTGGTGCCGCCGGAGAAGCGCCCGTCGGTGAGCAGCAGGACGTCCTTGCCGAGCCCCGCGCCCTTGATCGCCCCGGTCACGGCGAGCATCTCGCGCATCCCGGGCCCGCCGCGGGGCCCCTCGTAGCGGATCACGAGCACGTCGCCAGGCACCAGCGCGTCGGATGCGACGGCATCCATCGCGCCCTGCTCCCCGTCGAAGACGCGGGCCCGACCCTCGAACCGCGCGCTGTCGAACCCGGCGCTCTTCACCACCGCACCCTCCGGGGCGAGCGACCCGCGCAGGATCGTCAGCCCACCCGTCGGGTGGATCGGATCCGACAGCCGGTGCAGCACCTCGCCGTCCAGCTCCGGCGGCGCGAGCTCGGCGAGGTTCTCGGCCAGCGTCCGCCCGGTGACGGTCAGCGCATCGCCGTGCAGCAGGCCGGCGTCGAGCAGCGCCTTCATCACGACGGGCACGCCGCCGACACGGTCCACCGTGCTCATCACGTGCGCGCCGAACGGCTTGACGTCCGCGAGGTGCGGCACCCGGTCGCCGATGCGGTTGAAGTCGTCGAGCTCGAGGGGCACCCGAGCCTCGTTCGCGATCGCGAGCAGGTGCAGCACGGCGTTCGTCGAGCCGCCCAGCGCCATCACCACCGCGATCGCGTTGTCGAACGCCTCCCGGGTCAGCACCGACCGTGCGGTGTGACCGCGAGAGATCATCTCGACCACCGCGGCACCACTGGCCTCGGCGAACCCGTCGCGGCGGCGGTCCACCGCGGGGGGCGACGACGAGCCGGGCAGTGCCATCCCCAGCGCCTCCGCCGCGCAGGCCATGGTGTTCGCGGTGTACATGCCGCCGCAGGCGCCCTCGCCGGGGCAGATGGCGCGCTCGATGCGGTCCACCTCCTCGCGGGAGATCAGCCCCCGCGCGCAGGCACCCACCGCCTCGAACGCGTCGATGATCGTCACTTCACGGCCGTCCACCGACCCGGGCATGATCGACCCCGCGTAGAGGAACACTGAGGCGACATCGAGGCGCGCCGCGGCCATCAGCATCCCGGGCAGGCTCTTGTCGCAGCCCGCGAGCAGCACCGCGCCGTCAAACCGCTCGGCCATCATCACGGTCTCCACCGAGTCGGCGATCACCTCGCGGGACACCAGCGAGTAGTGCATGCCGATGTGGCCCATCGAGATGCCGTCGGACACCGAGATCGTCCCGAACTCCATCGGGAACCCGCCCGCGGCGGCCACGCCCTTCTTGCTCGCCTTCGCGAGCCGGTCGAGGGAGAGGTTGCACGGGGTGATCTCGTTCCACGACGACGCGATGCCGATCTGCGGCTTGGCGAAGTCGTCGTCGTCCATTCCGACGGCGCGGAGCATCCCGCGCGCGGCGGCGCGCTCGAGCCCGTCGGTGACGTCACGGCTGTGCGGCTTCAGGTCAGGAGTACCCATGCGGCTGATTCTCCCACCGCCTCCAAGGGGTCCCGCAGCGCACAGGGATCCGTGTGGCACTCGCAGGCTCCTCTCCAGTGCTACACGGATCCACGTGGCAGTTAGCGTCTGGCGGTGTGCAGAGCTTGCGTGCCGTCGAGCAGTGGCCGGTGGAGCACGTCGCGGTGGCGGTGGTGACCGCGGACGGGCGAACCCGCGGCTCCCATGGCCCGCAGGATCGCGAGTTCCGGCTCGCGTCGGTGACCAAGCTCCTCACCGCGTACGCGGTGCTGCTCGCGGTGGAGGAGGGTGCGGTCGAGTGGGACACCCCGGCCGGCCCGGAGGGCTCGACGGTGCGCCACCTCATCGCGCACGCGTCCGGGCTCGACGTCACGGAGCACCGCGTCGTCGCCCGGCCGGGTACCCGGCGGATCTACTCCACGCCCGGGTTCGAGGTGCTGGCCGACGCCGTGCACGAGGCCAGCGGCATCCCGTTCGACCGGTATCTCTCGGAGGCGGTGCTGCGCCCGCTCGGCATGGGCTCGACCCAGCTGCGCGGCTCACCCGGTACGGATGTGGTGTCCACCGCTTCGGACCTCGCCCGGTTCGCCGCGGAGTTGCAGGCCCCCACGCTGGTCGCACGGGAGACGCTCGCCGAGGCGGCGCGGGTGGCGTTCCCCGGCCTGCGCGGGGTACTCCCGGGGTACGGCAGGCAGGAACCGAACGACTGGGGTCTCGGCTTCGAGCTGCGCGACCACAAGAGCCCGCACTGGACCGGGTCGCGGAGCTCGCCGGGCACGTTCGGCCACTTCGGACAGTCGGGGACTTTCCTGTGGGTGGACCCTGCCGCAGGCGCGGCATGCGTCGCGCTCACCGACCGGGACTTCGGCGACTGGGCCGCGGCGGCGTGGCCGGCCTTCACCGACGACGTGCTCGCGGAGCTGTGATGCCGCGTCGCAACCGTCCTCTCAGAGCCGGCACAGCCCATCGCGCACCCGCTGCAGCACCTCGAGGGGCGGTGATTCCCCGGTCCCGAGCGGACCGCGGTGCACCCGAATCATCCCGCGCTCCGCCATGTCACTGAGCAGCACGCGGGCGACACCCAGCGGAACCCGGAGCCGCGCCGCCACCTCGGCGACCGCCCGCGGTTCGGCACACAGCGCGGCCACCGCCAGGTCCGCATCGGCGCTCCGTTCTGCCGATCCGGCGACGACCGTGGTGGCCGAGACCAGCGTGTCCATCGCCAGCTCCTGCGCCGGCTCGGTGCGACCCCCGGTCCAGGCATACGGCCGGACCAGGGAGTAACCCTCCTCGGGCTCACCCCAGTTGACCTCGTCGCCGGGAGCCTCGGCCGGCCCTGGTTCCTCGGCCGACTGAGCCGGAGTCGGCATGGTGACGGGTGCGGGCCCAGGCTCCGGTGCGGGCTCGGATGCGGGTGTCGAGGGGTCAGGCAGCACGGTCGAGTCGTCCTGCAGCCGGCGGCGCATCGCCGGCGATCCGAACCGCGCCCCGGTCCGCCCCACCTCTCTACGGCGGTGTGTCTGCCCGGGGCGCGAGTCCCCGCCGAGCGGAGCCGGGCCCTCGGGATCGGAAGTCGAGTGGTTCACCGCCGGGGAGTGTGGCCCGGCCGCTCCAACAACTAGTAACCGCTACGTTACAGTACTATGACGTTCTGTGACAGCACTCGCCGGTTTCAGGGTCGTCGGACGCCCCGCGCGGCGGCCGCGCCCGCCGCCACGGTGAGCAGCCCGGCCGCGACCAGCGCTCCCACCGTGGACCCGAGCGCCGGCTCGGCCAGCGCCCAACCCCGCGCGGCGTCGATGGCGTAGGTGAGCGGGTTGGCAGTGGCGATCGCCTGCAGCCATCCGGGCAGCCCCGCGACGGGCACGAATGCGCTCGAGGCGAACATCAACGGGAAGATCACCACGAAGCCGAGCATCTGCATCAGCTCGACGTTGCGCACCCAGCTCGCCAGCGCGAGGAACACCCAGGACAGCCCGGCACCCACTGCGAGCCCGAGCAGCAGGGCCGCCGCGGTCCCGGTGATCCCACCGGCCGGCGAGTAGCCGTAGAGCACTGTCGCCGCCACCGCCAGCACGGTGAGCTGGATCGCGCTGCGCGCCAGGTCGAACAGGCTGCGCGCGACCAGCACCGAGGTCATCGAGATCGGCAGGGTGCGGAACCGGGCGAGTGCCCCGTTCTTCAGGTCGGTGGCCAGGCCCGCTCCGGACCACATCGCCGCTTGGCTGGCGGTGGTCACCAGGATCGCCGGCATCAGGTAGTCGATGTAGTCCACCCCGGCAGGGAAGCCCGGCGACTGTGCAATGCCGCGGAACACCTGGCTGAACAAGGTCAACATGATCAGCGGTTGGAGCAGGCTCATCACCAGCATCCGCGGGTCGCGCAGGGCGCGCAGCGCACGACCGGTGAGCACCTGCACCTGGGTCAGCGGCCCGCTGCCCGCCCAGCGGGGCGGCGCCGGTGCAGTGGCGGGGTCGGCGAGCGCGGTCATGGGTTCGCTCCGGTGAGGGTGAGGTAGACGTCGTCAAGGGTGGGTTCGTGCAGGCCGAGCTCGTCGGCCTCGATGCCGGCCTCGTCCAGCGCGCGCACCACGACCGCGAGCGCCCGGGACGAGTCGACGGGGGCAGTCAGCGTCCGACCGGCCTGCAGCGGGTCGAGCCCGGCGCGGCGCAGGGTGTCCAGCGCCGGTCCGATGTCGGTGGCCAGGGCGAGGGTGGCGCTCACGGTGCGCCTGCCCACCCTGGTCTTGAGCTCGGCCGCCGTCCCGGCCGCTATCACCCGGCCGTGCGACAGGACGGTGATCGCGTCGGCCAGCTGGTCGGCCTCTTCGAGGTACTGGGTGGTGAGCAGCACGGTGGTGCCGGCGGCCACCAGGGCGCGCACCACGTCCCACATTCCCAGCCGGCTCTCCGGGTCGAGTCCGGTGGTGGGCTCGTCGAGGAACACCACGTCGGGGTAGCCCATCAGGCTGCTGGCGAGGTCGAGCCGGCGACGCATGCCCCCGGAGTAGTCCTTGGCCGGGCGGCCCGCGGCGTCGGCGAGCCCGAATAGTTCGAGCAGCTCGCCGGCCCGCCGCGCCGCCTGCCCGCGTGACGCACCGAGCAGCCGACCGACCAGCACCAGGTTCTGGGTGCCGGTGAGGTCCTCGTCCACCGAGGCGAACTGCCCGGTGACGCCGATGCGGCGGCGCACCTCGGCTGCCGCGCGTACCACGTCGAATCCGGCGACTGTGGCATTGCCACCGGTCGGGGGCCGCAGTGTGGTGAGGACGTCGACCAGCGTCGTCTTGCCGGCGCCGTTGTGTCCGAGCAAGCCGTGCACGCTCCCGCGTGGCACCGACACGCTCACCCCGTCCAGCGCGGTGACCGCACCGAACGTCTTGCTCACGTGCACCGCATCGATCATCAGCTCGGTCACCGCTGCTGCTCTCCCAGCGCGCCGTACAGGAAGACCTCGATCAGTTCCTCGATGTCGCCGGGGGACTCCGCGCCCAGCGCGGCCATCCGCATCCGCAACATCCGGTCACTGGTGACCGCGAGCAGGAACAGCTGCGCGGTGCGCTCCGGGCTGAGCCGGAGCCGCTCCGCGTCCGGGGCGAGCAGGTCGGCCAGTGCGGCGTGCAGGGCGCGCATCGCCTCGGCAGGCCCACTCGATGCAACCCCGCCGGACGGACCCCATGCCCCACCGGGAGGACCCGGGCATCCGCTTCGCACCGCCTGGCCGACCTGCATCGCCCGGTCCCAGTGCTCGGCGACCATGGCACTGGCCCGGAGCAGCCGCTCGCGGATCGGCAGCTCGGATGGGATCTCGGCCAGTGCCCGTACCGGGCTTCCCGGGTCGAACGCCGCGTGCAGGCAGGCCCACAGCAGCTCCTGCTTGTCGGCGAACGCGCGGAACACGGTGCCCTCCGCGATCCCGGAGGCGGTGGCGATCTGCCCGGTGGTCACCGCCGTGCCGTGCTCGACGAGCAGCGGTAGCGTCGCGGCCACGATCACCGCGCGCCGCTCGTCGGGGCTCATCGCCGGGGCTCGCCGACGCCGGGTCTCAACCATGCCACCACGCTACGGAGTGAGTACTCACTCCGCCACTGCCTATGTGCACAGTAGAATGTGAAGCCTACGCACGCGCTGGTCCCAGGGCGGTGGCGCACCGGTCGAGGAACACGGCCACCGCGGGCACAGCCGCGTACGGGTCGAGTCGCGATCGCAGCAGCGCCACCCGATCACCATCCCGCGACGAGCTGGTCGAGGACGACAGGCCGAGGGTGCGTCCGGCAAGGTGCGCGGCGTGGTCGATGTCGCCCGCCTGGAGGTGCGCCTCGGCTAGCCACGAGGTGTAGAGCGCGGACTCACGGGCCTGCCGCTCGTCGTACCGCTCGAGGACGCCGGACAGCAGCGGATGGCTCGGTTGGGCTGCCCGAGCTCGATGTAACAACGGCCGGCCATGACGAAGATCTCGTCGGAGTCAAGCCAGTACACCCAGGACGGATCGTCGGCGGGGCGGCGTTTGTCGTACTCGGTTTCGACCAGGGCGAGGCGCGTTCGGTGTGCCGTGTGTCGGACTGGTCGGAGTTCGAGCTGAGTGTCCCGCCCGTCGACAGCAACCTTCGAGACCCGACCGACCGCCGCCCCGACGAACCGTGATGCACCGGGTCAACCGGGGCCGAGGCCGAGCCGTTTCGCGAGCGCGATCGCGTCCACCGGGGCCCGGACCTTCACGTCGTTGTCGAAGAAGACCCATACGTCCCGTGGCCGGGCCTCGGCTGGTGGGCCGACGGTATGTTGGGTGCGCGGCGACTCCCCGGCGTGCCAAGCGCGGACCCGCTCAGCCCAGACGTCCAGCGCCGCGTCGGTGTACCCGCTGGTGTAGAGCTCGGCGTCGCCGTGCAGCCGCAGGTAGACCAGGTTGGCGGTGACGTCCTCCAGGTAGGGCCAGGTGCCGGCGCTGTCCGCGACGACGAGGGCGACGTGGTGCGCGCGCAGCAGTGCCACGAATGCCGGGTCGCGGAAGCTCGGGTGGCGCACCTCCAGCGCGTGGTGCAGTGGCCGGTCGGCGTCGGTCACCTTCCACGCGCGGCCGTCGAGCCGCTCGTCGTGCTGCTCCGCCAGCCGGGCGGCGGCGCTGGTGCTGCGCGGCAACTGGGTCAGGAAGGCGTCCAGGCGCGCCGGGTCGAACGCCAGGACCGGCGGGAGCTGCCAGAGCACCGGCCCCAGCTTGGGCCCGAGCGCGAGCACTCCGGAGGCGAAGAAGTTGGCGAGCGGGGTCTCGACGTCGCGCAGCTTCTTCATGTGCGTGATGAACCGCCCGCCCTTGACGGCGAATGCGAAACCTTCCGGTGTCTGCGCGGCCCACGCCTGGTAGCTGGTGGGTCGTTGCAGGGAGTAGAAGGAGCCGTTGATCTCGACGGCGTTCACCAGGCGGGACAGGTGCTCCAGTTCGCGGCGCTGCGCCAGCCCCGGCGGGTAGAAGGTGCCGCGCCAGGGCGGGTACACCCAACCGGACGTCCCGATGCGGATCACCGCACCACTCTGGCAGCGCCGCCGCCGTACCGTCGCGGCACCGCCGGCAGGACCGTGCTCGCGGTGGCCGAGTCTCGGTGCAGGCTGCGAGACTGCACAGCATGGCCGTCCAGTCGTTCATGGTCCCGCTCGGTACATCGATGCCGGAGTTCTCGCTGCCGTCGATCGACGGCACGCAAATGGGATCGGCGGATTTCACCGGTGCGCCGGGCGTGCTGGTGATGTTCCTGTCCAACCACTGCCCCTACGTCCGCCACCTGGAGCGAGAGCTCGCCCTGGCCGTCGACGAGTACTCCCGGCGGGACGTCGCCGCGGTGGCGATCTGCAGCAACGACACCAGCACCCATCCCGACGACGGTGCCGCGGGTCTCGCCGAGCAGGCCCGGCGCGCCGGGTTCGGCTTCCCCTACCTGGTCGACGAGAGCCAGCAGGTCGCGACGGACTTCCGCGCCGCGTGCACCCCGGACTTCTTCCTCTACGACCGGGCGGGCCGGCTGGCCTACCGGGGCGAGTTCGACGAGTCCCGGCCGCGCAGCGGCACCCCCGTCACCGGCCGGACACTGCGGGCTGCGCTGGACGCGGTGCTCGCCGGGGAGCCGGTTCCCGAGCCGCACCCGCCCAGCATGGGATGCGGCATCAAGTGGAAGCCGGGCAACGAACCGGCCGACTCCGCTTGACGAGAGCGGCATGATCCGAACACAAAAAAGCCTGCCAGCAGGCCGGATCCTGGTAGCCTGCTGAGGATTGTAACGGTGGGGAGTGACCGGATCGATACCAGATGGGAACCGAGCTGCGGGCACCCGCGTCACTGGGAGCGGACCGGCACGTCATACAGCGGTGCAGCCTGGTGAGGGCTCTGGAGGGAGTGGGCATGAAGTTCGACATGGGTCAGGCGACGTTGTCGTCGTTGACGCGGCAGACGCAGGGGTCGAGTGAGGATCTGGGGTCGTTGATCCAGCAGTTGATCGTGGCGGCGGAGCCGTTGCAGGGGAACTTCAACGGTGCGGGTCGGGCGGCGTTCGACGGGTTCAAGGCGAACGCCGACGCGATCACGGCGGAGTTGAACTCCGCGCTGGGTGCGATTCTGGGTGGCCAGTCGGGGATGGAT
>DASQWR010000072.1:0-5549 GCA_035640155.1 Pseudonocardiaceae bacterium | reverse complement strand
CCGCGGACCTGACGAGGCCGACCTAGTCCTCCGCGCCAGCTCCGACGCCGACCTTCTCGTGGTGGGCTCCCGCGGTCGGGGCCGCGTTGCCACGGCATTGCTCGGTTCGGTAAGCGCGCGCTGTATCCGGGAAGCCACCTGCCCCGTACTGGTGATCCCACATCGGATGATGGTTCCCCCGGCCGAAACCATCGATCCGCGGACCGTCCCGGCCGAGATCATGGCGCGTCGGTCGGCGCCTCGAAAGTAGGCCTATCCCCGTCGCCGTGTCGGTGTCGTGGTGGCTGGCTCGGCCATCCTGTGAACAGGCGCGCTCGCCAAGGCCGTACTGCGGGCCCGCGCCTGGGGGCGACGTACTGGCGTGGTCGAGGTCGGGGCCGGGTAGACGAGCCCGTTCACTGAAAGCTCACCTGGCCGAGCACTACAGGTGACACAGGGGAGCCATGGCACCCCAGTGGCCAACGAGGACGGCGCGCCTTACAAACGAATGATCGGTGGTTCGAGCCCTGCGAGGAGGTGGGCGTTCGTCTAACTAATCGCCAGAATCGGGATTCTCGTATGAAGCCTCAGGGAGAAGCGCCGGCCACAACAATCGCGCGGCGCCCACGAGTGACATCGATCAGGCCTTCGTCCTTGAGTAGCGCCATCGCGCGGTGCGCGGTACCGACCGCGACGGTGTTGGCGACGGCGAGCTCGGCGACAGTGGGTAACTGGTCACCTGGCTTCAGCCGACCGGCGTGGATGTCATCGCGGAGGGTTGCCGCGATCCTCTCGTACGGACCACGGGCGGACTGAACAGGCACGGGCCTCGGGATGATGTTGGCCATCGTCGTCGCGGCTCGCCGATCGGCCTCATCAACCCACGCCGCGTAGACCTTGAGCGTGGTGGCACCGCCGCTGCCGTGACCGAGCCGGCCAGCGACGGTGCGGAGGTCGACACCAGCGGCGACGAGCTCGGTCGCGGAGTAGTGGCGCAACGAGTGCAGCCGGGTGCTGCGGAGCTTGAGCTTGGTTGCCATCCGTCGGTACTTCTGGCTAAGCGAGCGCGGTGCGTACGCGGTGGCACCATCCGGCGCGGGGGAGAACAGGAACGCGTCGCTCTCAAGCGTGCAGCCGAGGCTCATGCAGCGCTGCTCCCAGAGCTGGCGATGGTTAATGAGTAGCGCGAGGGTCTCCGAGTCGAGCGCGACCTTGCGGCGCTGTCCGGTCTTGGTTTCCTTCTCTCGCACGCCGGCCTTCGTCTGGGCGTTGCTGCGGTGAACCCAAATAATCGCTCGGTCAAAATCGACGTTACGCCACCGCAGCGCAGAAACCTCGCCGCGCCGAGAACCGGTGACCATGGTGAGCCAGAGAAGCAGGCCCCATTCGGGATCGGCCCACGCTGTGTTCAGCAGCGCGGCGACTTCCTCGGTGCTCGGCGGGTCCGGTTCGGTCCGTCGCGGGGTCGGAGCCTCGGCCATCGCGGCCTTATTGACGCCGAGATGTCGCCAGCGGACAGCCCGTTCCAGGGTGCCGCGGATGATGTAGTGAATCTTGCGGGTCGTGCTGGTGCTCAGGGGCCGGCAGACGTGGCCGGTGCGGGATCGGCCGGTGCACAGCTCGCGGCAGCGGTGCAACCGGGAGTAGAAGCGCTCCAGGAGCTCGGCGTCGACCTTGCCGGCGGGCATGGCACCGAACGTTGGGATGACGTAGAGCCGGATCAGGTCGTCATAGCGCTCGCGGGTGGTGTCCTCGAGTTTGGCGACCTCAAGCCACTGCGCGACGGCCTGGCGCACGGTGACAGTGGTCTTCGGGTGCTGGTCCTCGTCGACCTGGCGCTGGAGCTTCGTCAGTGCGACCTCGGCCTCGGCCCAGGTCTTGGTGGTTTCGCGGACGTACCGCGGCTTCCCGTTGAGCGGGTCGGTGCCGGCGTAAACAACAGCACGGCAGGACCCGCTGGGAGCTCCTCGATGTACCCGCGGGAGCGGCGCTTACGGGGCGGCATGGGATGAGAGTACGAGCACTCATCCCACGACCCATCCCACGAAACGCGTAGGCGAGTCTGCACGAGTGCATCTGAGCTGCTCAAAGGTGGTGCCCCCGGCAGGATTCGAACCTGCGCTCCCGCCTCCGGAGGGCGGTGCTCTATCCCCTGAGCTACGGGGGCCGCGACGAACGTCGTTGAGACTACCCCACGGCCCTCAGGTCGGTGGGGGCAGTGGAGCTGCTCCGCGGTCGGCGAGCATGGCCGTCATCGCGACCACCTCCGCGGTCTGCGCGGTGCGCATCTGCGAGGCGAGGTTGCGCACCTGCGGCACCTGCGCGTGCTCGGCCGCCTGCTCCATCATCCCGGTGCCGCCCTGGTGGTGACGGATCATCAGCTGCAGGAAGAGGATGTCCTGCGCGAGCCCGGACGCCTCCTCGAGCCGCTGAAGCTCCTGCGGCGTCGCCATGCCCGGCATCACCTCGACTCCGCCTGCCATGCCATGCCCCGCATGGACCCCGCCCCCGCCGGGTGCGGTCATCCACTGCATGTGCTTGCCCGTGGGCAGTGCGGCTGCGTCCCACAGGCTGAGCCAGCCCTGCATGCGGCCGAGCTGCTCGAGCTGGGTCGTCTCGATGTCGTAGGCCAGCGTCGCGATCTCCGGGTCGGCGGTGGAGCCGCGGGCGATGCCCGCCATCAGCACACCTTGACGGTGGTGCACGCTCATGTCCTGGCTGAAGCCGACGGCGACCGACTCGGGCCCGGGCGCCGCGGCGTCCCGGTCGGGCAGCTGGATCAGCAGCCCGACAGAGGCCCCGACCAGCAGCACCGCCAGGACGGCACCGGTGACGACCAGCACCCACAGCCAGCCCGGCTTACGGCGTTCGGTGTCCACGCCGCTCATCCGCCGGCGCTTCGGCCGCCGTTGTAGTCCTGCGGCGTCGCGTCCGGGCCGGGCGGCTCGGGGATGAACGGCGGCGGGTCGGCCGGGTCGAAGGAGCCGGGACGGACCTCACAGGACGCGCCGACCTCGGGGTGGGTGTACTGGTTCAGGCGCAGCGCGCGGATGAACTGGTCGATCCGCGGGTCGTCGGCCGACGGCACCTTGAGCTGGTGGCCCCACGACTGCAGCGACACCGGGGTGTCCAGGCCCGGGTACGGCGAGAGCATGAGGTAGTCCTGGCCCTGCACCCGGTCCGTCAGCGACTGCAGCGCGGCTCCGGTGACCTGCTCCGGGTTGTACGCGATCCACACGGCCCCGTGCTCGAGCGCATGGACCATGTTCTCGTTGCGCACCGGCACCTCGTAGACGGTGCCCGTGCACTGCGCCCACACGCCGTCGTGCGCCCCGCCGAACGGGGGGAACGTCTGGTAGGCCACCCGCTCGGACGCCGCGACGTGCCCGGCGGCGTCGATGCGCTGCACGGCGATGCCGGGGATCTGCGCGGCCGGATCCTGGTTCTGCGCAGTGGGCGTGAACGCCGCGAGCGCCTCCCGCTCGGCGGTGCCCTGGTCGTACTGGACGTACAGGAACCCGAACACGGTGCCCGCGAACAGCACCACCGCCACCACCGCGGCCACGGTCCCCCACGGCTTCGGTTTCGTCGCGGTCACCACGGAGCGCGCGCTCCGTACCGCCTTGGACCTCTTGCCACTCGCCACGGGCGCAAGCATAGGGACCGAACCTGAGGGCACGGTGAGCGACCGGTCGCGCTGCGCCGCTCACAGCGCGCGAGGTCGGCGAGGGAGCGGCCGCTGTCAGCCCCGTCGCGGCTCCCTAGACTCCTGGGAGTGACCCCCGCCGCGCTCGCCGACCTGGTCCGTTCCGTCGCGCACGACGTGCTGGCCGGCCGCGGGCTGGACACCGCCGTGCTGCCGGGCACCGTCACGGTGGAGCGCCCGCGCAACCCGGAGCACGGCGACTATGCGACCAACGTCGCCCTGCAGACCGCGAAGAAGGTCGAGGTCGCACCCCGGGAGTTCGCCGGCTGGCTGGCCGACGCGCTGCGCGGCACCGACGGGGTGCGCTCGGTCGAGGTGGCGGGGCCCGGCTTCCTCAACCTGTGGCTCGCTGCCGGCGCGCAGGGCGAGATCGTGCGCCAGGTGCTGGCCGAGGGGGAGCGTTACGGCAGCGGTGACGCGCTGGCCGGACATCGGGTCAACCTCGAGTTCGTCTCTGCCAACCCCACCGGGCCGCTGCACCTGGGACACACCCGGTGGGCCGCGGTCGGCGACGCGCTGGGCCGGATCCTGGCCCTCTCCGGCGCGGAGGCGACGCGGGAGTACTACTTCAACGACGCGGGCGGGCAGATCGACCGGTTCGTGCGCTCCCTGGTCGCCGCCGCGTCCGGCGAGCCGGCACCCGAGGACGGCTACCGCGGCGACTACGTCTCCGACATCGCCGCCGAGGTGCTGCGCCGCGCACCCGACGCGTTGACGCGCTCAGAGCATGACCGCGACGAGGTGTTCCGCCGGGTCGGGGTGGGGCTCATGTTCGACGCGATCAAGCGGTCGCTGCACGAGTTCGGCACCGACTTCGACGTGTGGTTCCACGAGCAGTCGCTGCACGACTCCGGGGCGGTGGACCGGGTGGTGGACCAGCTCAAGGAGTCGGGAGCGCTGTACCTCGCCGACGGGGCCTGGTGGCTGCGCTCCAGCGAGTTCGGCGACGACAAGGACCGTCCGGTGATCAAGAGCGACGGCAGGCCCGCATACATCGCCGGGGACATCGCCTACTACGCCGACAAGCGGGCCCGCGGCTTCGACCGGTGCCTGTACCTGCTCGGCGCCGACCACCACGGCTACATCGGCCGTCTCAAGGCGGCCGCGGCCGCACTCGGCGACGATCCGGCCACCGTCGAGGTGCTCATCGGGCAGCTGGTCAACCTGGTGCGCGCGGGCGTCCCGGTGCGGATGAGCAAGCGGGCCGGCACGGTCGTCACGATGGAGGACCTCGTCGAGCTGGTCGGGGTGGACGCGGCCCGCTACGCCCTGATCCGCTCGTCCGTGGACTCCCAGCTCGACATCGACGTCGAGCTGTGGTCCCGGCGCACGAACGACAACCCGGTCTTCTACGTGCAGTACGCGCACGCCCGGCTCGCCTCGCTGGGCCGCAACGCCGCCGAGCTGGGGCTGAGCACCGACGGTGCGGACCTCGCGCTGCTCCGCCACGAGCGGGAGGGCGAGCTGATCCGCACCCTGGGTGAGTTCGGGCGCACCGTCGCCACGGCCGCGGAGCTGCGCGAGCCGCACCGGGTGGCGCGCTACCTCGAGCAGCTGGCGGCGGCCTACCACCGGTTCTACGACAACTGCCGGGTGCTGCCGCTGGGTGACGAGGAACCGCACCCGCTGCACGCGGCCCGGCTTGCGCTGTGTCAAGCGGCGCGTCAGGTGCTCGGAAACGGCCTGCGCCTGCTCGGCGTGAGCGCACCGGAGCGGATGTGAGGGCGCACCCCGCGGGTCCCCGGCACGCCGACGTGCTGGCCCCGGCGTCCACCGCGGGCCCGCGGCCGGGAGGGGGCGCCGAGCTCGACAGCCTGCACCCCGGGGTGTGGCCCGAGGGCGCCCGCCGCGGACCCGACGGCGC
>DASQWR010000071.1:0-2355 GCA_035640155.1 Pseudonocardiaceae bacterium | reverse complement strand
CCGCTGGCGTCGTACCGGGCCCAGTACACCTCGCGACGTCGCGCATCGGTTGCCACCAGCACCGGGCCGCCGGCCTCCTGCGCGATCGCGTCGAGGCTGCACACCGGGTGCACCGGCACTCCGAGCCCGTCGGCCAGCGCCGCGGCGGTCACCATTCCGACCCGGAGCCCGGTGAACGGCCCCGGACCCGCTCCACACACCACCGCGTCGAGGTCGACGGTGCGCACCCCGGCCTCGGCCAGCACGGCGCGAACCGAGGGGGTGAGCAGCTCGCCGTGCGCGCGGGCACCCCTGGTCACCCGCGACGCGAGCAGCTCCGGTGGGCCGGCGACGCGCAGCCGCAGCACCCCGGCGGTGACCGCCGGCGTCGCGGTGTCCAGTGCCAGCACCAGCACAGGGGCCGAGCCTAGGCCGCGGCGCCCCGGCCGGAGTCGGCGCCCGCGATCACAACAGCGATCACAGCGGCGACCACAGGGGCAGCAGGCGCGCCGGCCCATGCAGCGTCGCCACCCGGACGTCGTCCTCGCGGCGGTCCAACCGGAGCAGCAGGTGCTGCTCGGCAAGCCGCTCCGCGAGACCCTCGCCCCACTCCACCACCACCGCAGCGTCCAGCAGGTCGGTGTCCAGGTCCAGGTCGTCGAGCTCGTCGAGCCCGTCCAGGCGGTAGGCGTCGACGTGCACGAGCGGCACCCCGCGCGGGCCGGCAGGGTGCTCGCGGGCGATGACGAAGGTCGGCGACGTGACCGGACCGGATACCCCCAGCCCGGCGCCGATTCCCCGGGCCAGCACGGTCTTGCCGGCACCGAGCGGACCCGAGAGCACCACGAGGTCCCCGGCCCGCAACCGGGCCCCGAGCTCCCGGCCCAGCCGCTCGGTGTCCGCCGGAGTGGGCAGTTCCACTGGCCTCATCGGATAACTGGCCTCATCAGACCGCCGGCATCGGGGCGGGCCGGTGCCCGGTGATGGTGCGGGTGAGCCGGGGCCGGGACATGCCGGCGACCACCTCGTAGTGAATGGTGCCGAGCAGCTCCGCCCACTGCGCGGCGGTCGGCTCGCCGCGGTCCCCGGTGCCGAAGAAGACCACCTCGTCACCCTCGGCCACGGCGTCGTCCCCGCAGTCGACCATCACCTGGTCCATCCGTACCCGGCCGACCACCGGGCGCCGTCGCCCGGCCAGCAGCACCTCGAGCCGGCCGGTGAGGATCCGGGGGATCCCGTCGGCGTACCCGGCGGGGACCAGCGCGAGGGTCGTCTCCCGCGACGTGGTCCAGACATGCCCGTAGGAGACCCCTTCATCGGCCGGCACCCGCTTGAGCAGCGCCACCTGAGACCGCAGCGTCATCGCCGGCCGCAGACCGTAGCCCTCCCCCGACACCGGCGAGAGCCCGTAGACGGCGATGCCGGGGCGCACCAGGTCGAAGTGCAGGTCGGGACGGGTGAGGGTGGCCGCGGAGTTCGCCAGGTGCCGCAGCGGGTGCAGCCCGGCCGCGCGGGCCAGCCGGTAGGCCGCGCCGAAGCGCTCCAGCTGGCGCTCGATCACCGGGTGGCCGGGGTCGTCGGCATGCGCGAGGTGCGACCAGATCGCGACCACCTCGACGCCGGAGGCGGCGGCCGCGGCGCGCACCATCGCCTTCCATCCGGCGGGCAGGACGCCGCCGCAGGACAACCCCGTGTCGATCTTCAGGTGCACCCGGGCGGTGCGTCCGGTGGCTGCCGCCGCCGCGGACGCCGCAGCCAGCTGCCGGGGCGAGTAGACGCCGACGTCCACACCCGCGCCAACGGCCGGGGTCAGGTCCTCGGTCGGGGCGTGCAACCAGGCCAGCACCGGGGCGCCGATGCCGGCGTCGCGCAGCGCTGTCGCCTCGGCGACGCTGCACACGCCGAGCCAGCTCGCCCCCGACTGCAGCGCCGCGGCGGCCACCTCGGCGGCGCCGTGGCCGTAGCCGTCGGCCTTCACCACGGCCATGGTCGCGGCACCGGAGGCGGCGGCGGATGCGGAGAGGATCGCGACGTTGTGCCGGATGGCGTCGAGGTCGACGATCACCTCCGCGCGGGGGGTCGTCGGACTCATCGCTGCCATTCTCTCAGGGATCGGATCGCGTCCGGAAGGGCGGCCTGCAGCGCGGACGCGGGAGCCGGGGCCCCGCACGGCTTGCCGGAGTGGGCGGCGAGGTCGGCGGCCAGCTCGTGGGCGTGCACAGCTGCGGCGGCCGCGGTCGCCGGCTCCAGGCCCGCGGCGAGCAACGCACCCACCACCCCGGAGAGCACGTCCCCGGAGCCGGCGGTGGCCGGCCACGCCGAGCCCGCGGGATTGGCGAGCAGCCGGCCGTCCGGGGCGGCGACGAGCGTGGTGTT
>DASQWR010000070.1:0-9260 GCA_035640155.1 Pseudonocardiaceae bacterium | reverse complement strand
TGTCCTTCTTCACCCAGTTACCCAGCGTCTGCTCACAAACCCCCAGGTCCCGGGCGACCTGCGCGATCGGCTTGCTCGTCTCCCCGACGATCCGGACCGCTCCCTGGCGGAACTCCGGGTCGAACCGACGTCGTGTCTCTGACATGGCGCTCCTTATAGTCCATGCCTCCACGATCTTGGGGGAACCTCACGCCCACCCGAAACACCCGGGAGGACCACGATGAACGAGATCAGCTTCCACGCCGCCGCCAACCTGACCGCCGAGCCCGAACTGCGCTACACCCCGAACGCCCGGCCGGTGGCCAGCGTGCGACTGGCGGTTAACTCGCGGCGGCGCACCGCCGAGGGCGAGTGGGTCGACGCCGCAACCACCTTCCTGGATGGCACCATGTGGGGCGAGCAGGCCGAACGAGCCGCGGCCCGCCTGCAGAAGGGCGACCGGGTCGTGGTGACCGGCACCCTGGTAACCCGCACCTGGACCGGCCAGGACGGCACCGAGCGACGCAAGCTCGAAGTCGCGGTCGAGGAGCTCGGCGCGTCGTTGCTGTTCCGCGACCTGAAGATCGAGCGGTAACCCACCAAGCCCACGGACCGGCTCCCCCTGCGCGGGGACCCGGCCCGTCCGGTCTGCAAGCACCCGCGCATACGCATACACGTAGGTGCGGCTGGTGGGGCAGCTCCTCAAGGCCGCGAGGCCAACACCCTGGTGGAGCGCCTGCGGCGCGCTGTCTTGTTGCCGGTTCCCGGACGCTGCACCGGCCGTCTCTCGGCATCAAAAGAGCGGGGTGCCCGCCACAATGTCCGGGAACCGGCAGCAAAGGGGGGCGCGTGATGCAGCACACCAGCAGCAGGTATGGGGGAGTCAGGGGAGTACCAGCGGTCATCTTGCGCTGCCGCGTCCGGCCACTGTGGACTATCTGCCCCCGAAACTCTGCCCGCAGTGGCCCCGTCGACGTGGGACGTACGTCGTCGTTAGCCTGATATGGGAGAGGTGTGGCGGTACCGATGAGGAGACATTACGGGAACCAGTCGGCTGTCGGATCAGGAGGGCTGGATGGCTACGTTCGCGCTGTACTACCCGCTTATGGTGCCGCACGACGGCTGGCTGGAGATGGCGGCACTGTACTGGCCAAAGGTTGCGTGCATCCGACCCCGCGGAGTTGATATAGAGGAGACCCACTTAGGCCGGGTTCTACGCGATGAACTGGACTTCTTAGTGGATGTCGATCCGGCCGCCGCCGCAGCCGAGGTTGGACAACGGTTCCTGACCGTCCTCCAGCAGCTCGAGCCGGAAACTGGACCGCTTCCCATATTTCGGCGTTCGGCGTCCCGGTGACGTCGCCACCGTCCGATGGGGCAAGACTGGTACCCTGGAGGACGAAGTGCGTTGGTGGAACGGCTACGTGCACCCGGCGAAGATCAGTGAGCAGGTGAGGGAAGCCTTTCTTGCGCTGGGGTTGGCTCACACCACCGAGGACCGGTTCGCACCCTGGCTGGTGATGGAGGACCGGCTCTCTTACGTGTACATGTGTGCGCTCGCAGAAGAACTTGCCCGCCGTGACGCGCTCCAACCGGTCACCGATTTTCGCTCGTTCTATGAGGCTGCCAGCAACTGGTCGCCTGAACGGATCGCCGCCGCACTATTACATCCCGACGCACGCCTTGCGTCGTCGCCGCAGGTCGCCGACGCGATCGGCCTGCTTGCTGTGCGAGCGGTCACACCTGACAGCCTCTCTTACCTGCCGCCGGAGAAGCTCGTAGAGATTCGGCGCCGCTACCACGCCGAGTTCCGGGCGTTCCACCGCGAGCTGGAGGCTGCCGCGGAGGAGCTCGGCGAGCAGTTTAGCGAGATCAGGGATACAGCGGTGTTGGAGGCATACCTGCGCGACGAGGTGGAGGCAGGTTCACCAGGCCGGCCCAGGACCTCGGCAAGGCACTGCGCGGGCTCGGAGTGGAGACCGCCACCACCACGCTGACGGCCAAGTTCGAGGTGCCGTCGCTGCTCGGGGTTAGCGCGGCCGGCATTCTTGCCAACCAACCGCTGATCGCAGCAGGCAGCGCAACTGCGGCCGGCCTGCTCGGGGTATACGGAACAGTCAGACGGCGCCGTGCCGAGCTCCGGAAGCCCTCCGCCGCCTCGTATCTACACAGTGTGGACCAATACCTCGATCCACCCGGCGTCCTCAGACAAGTAGTCGCAGGGCTGCGGGCTATTGGTGGTCGAGGTGGACCGCGCCGTGGCTGGTCTTGGTGATCTGTTTGACACAGTGATGATCGCGTCGCCGGCTTACCCGAGGTGACCGGTGAACAGTCCAACCATCGACATCGATGCCGGCGTAAACAAACATCACCGACTGCCGCGAGAAGCCACAGCGGAGACGCTGAGCTCGTTGGTGTCCTCCTGCAGGCTCTGTCCGAGGGCTGCCGTCCGCGGCCTGGCTTGTTCGTGACTCTGCCACGGGCTCCCTGGCCGTGAGGCTCCCACGAACGTCCGCGCCGATAACTCCCCTGGGCGCTGCGCCTCCACAGTGGACGCGCTGTCACCGAGTCTGTCACCGAAACTGCAGCGTCGGCAGGCACCAGAGGCACCACCGACAACGCCGCGGTCAGCCTGACCAGCAGTAGACACCCCCTCCCGCTTCGATCAGCGATCTTTTAATCCGCGGGTTCGGGGTTCGATCCCCCGGGGGCCCACTCGTTCTGAGCTTGGTGCTCGTCGCGGTCCAGGTTGCCGCAGTGCAACCGACCTGCCGCTCCGCGGCTGTGCGGTCCGGGCCAATCGGGACGGTGCCGTCGCTCACATCCTGACGCCCAGCCGTCCACCTCAGCACAGGACGCGGAACGCCTCCGCGAGCACGCGCGGCTTGTCGGCGGACAGGCTGATTACTTCATCGAGCACGCTTTGCCTGAGGTCAAGCGGGCATCCTGCCGTCGTGCAGACACCCGCTGATTTTCCCCGATATGCCATTGTCACCGGCTCGGACTCGGGCATCGGCCGCGCCACCGCTGTTGCGCTGGCACGGTCGGGCTGCGACGTCGGCATTACCTGGCACCGCGACCGCGACGGTGCCGAGAAGACCGCCGAGGAGGTGCGTGGGCTCGGTCGTCGCGCTGAGGTCCGACAGCTCGACCTGACGCAGCTGCCCGGCGCGGCTGACGTCGTCGATGACCTCGCCGAGGTGCTCGGCGGCGTCGACGTGCTCGTGAACGGCGCGGGCATCGGCACGGCCACCCCGCTACTGGACATCGACTACGACACCTGGCGGCGGGTGCTCGCTGTCGACCTGGACGGCGCGTTCCTGTGCCTGCAGCGCGCGGCGCGGCGGATGGTCACGGCTGGGCGCGGCGGGCGGATCGTCAACGTGACCAGTGTGCACGAGCACCAACCCCGCGTCGGTGCGGCGCCGTACTGCGCGGCCAAGGGTGGCCTCGGCCTGCTCACTCGCACCGCGGCCATCGAGCTCGCCGAGCACCGCATCACGGTCAACGCGGTGGCGCCGGGTGAGATCGCCACCCCGATGACCGGCCAGGAGGACTCCGACCCGACGCAGACGCGCCGTCCCGGCGTCCCGCTCGACCGTCCCGGCCACGCGTGGGAGATCGCCGACGTGATCGCGTTCCTCGCCTCGCCCGCGGCCTCCTACGTCACCGGTGCCTCCTGGGCGGTGGACGGCGGGATGCTGCAGATGGGGCCGATGGCGGGCTCGCACCTCACCTCGAACGACTGGCGCCGCCCCTGATGGCCGCCGTCTCTCCTCCGGTTGGATGCCAGTACTCGGCGTCCGATAGTCGTCCACGTCGAAGATGTGCTCCCAGCCGCGCGCTACCTCGCTGCGCAGTTCGGCTGTCCACTCGCGAGGCGACGCGGTGGGCGCGGTGTGGCGGAAGCGGAAGGCGAGAAGCCGGCTGCGTCGAGGTCCGGGCAGCCGAGGGCCTTCGTTTCCTGGTGCTCGACGAGCGGGAGCAACGTCATCGAGGCCCTGCTCGCCTTCCTGGGTGTCCCAGCCCGACGTGCGCCAAGCCGTCGCGACGGCATCGGCAAGCGAGGCGGTTCCGCTGCCAGCGCTCATGAGGGCGCTGGCGTCGCCTCGCTGCCCCGCAACTGCCCTGCAACGGAGACGACGCCCGTTGTCGGAGGTCGCCCTTAGCATGTGCTCGCCGGTCGACGAGGAGGGCGCGTGGCAGCCATGCGGTTCGACGACATCGTGTTCTTGCGCGAGCACGACCGTGCCTGGCGGATGTTGCGCGACGCGGGTCGCCGGAGGCTCGCTCTCGGAGGCCACCGTCACCGTGTGCTGACGCGGGCGCGGATCAGCGTTCGGCCTTGATCAGCTCCCGCAGATCAATGACGCTGCCGTTGTCGAGGCCCCGATCCAGCAGCTCCCAGATCGCGGTGGCCACCTCGCTGGGGTCGCTGAGCTTGCCCTCCCTGTGGAGGTCGACGAACTTCTGACGCTTCGGGAACGCCTCCTCCGAGGTCGCCCGGAGCTGCTCCTGCGTGGCGGTATCCACCGTGCCCGGCGCCACCGCCAGCACCTGCACCCCGCCCCGCGTCGACTGCTCGGCCCCGGCGTTGCGCACCCACTGGTCGACGGCGGCCTTGCCGGCGCCGTAGGACGCCCAGCCCGGGTAGACGCTGCCGGCCGCGCCCGAGGTCAGCATGACCAGGTGACGGGAGGCGGCGACCTCGCGGGCGGCGGCCAGGAACAGGTGGCCGAGCACCTGTGGGGCGGCGCTGTTGAGGAGCGCGTTGGCGGTGTAGGCGGCGGTGTCGACCTCCCCGGCGAAGCCGATCGGCCCCGCCATCCCGGCGGCGTGGACGAAGGCCACCCGGTCTCCGTCGAAGTGGTCCAGCTCCCGCCGGAAGGAGTCACCCACCGCAGCCCACGACGACGGGTCGGCGAGGTCGGCCTGGAGGTGCTCGACCCCCGAGGCAGCCCGCCTGCTGATGCCGATGACCCGTGCCCCATCCCAGGGCACCGTCTCCGCCATCGCCAGGCCGATACCGCTCGACGCCCCCGAAATCCAGACCAGCGAACTACTCATGGAACGAGGCTACCCACGCCGAGCCAGCAGTAAGCAGCACGCGAGACGGGATCGGGCTCGGCCAGCGGCTCTCGTGGAGCAGCCGCGCGGCACGTCCGCCCCAGCGGCGTCCAGATCGTCGAATACGCCCTGCAGCTCGAAGCGAAGCCCGCTTCGCTCCTCACGCAGATCGACGCGCTCGCCCGGGATGCCTGGATGCATGTCGAGATTCCGGCGGGTGGGCAGCGAGGCTTTTACGGCAATGAACAAACCGGGTCCGCGACCGCTGGCCAAGACCGGGCATGAGTTGCACGACGTCGTGAGCCAGCTGCGCCGTATCGGCCCGCTCGACGGCGTCCGCCTGTTCTTCTCCCAGAGCCTGCGGTGGCTGCTCGCCGGCATTTGCGCAGACGACGTCTTGCGTTGACCCAGTACCTCGAGCTCGTCCACCGCGCTCGGAGTGAGCGGGTCAATGGCTGTGCGGGTAGGGGTCGTTCGGGTCCCAGCGGCAACGGTCGATGCCGCCGGTCATGGAGTCCATCTCCTCGAGCAGGTCCTTGAAGGTGGCCTGCTGGCGCCCAGCGTCGTCCGGCGGCCAGCACGCGGTCCAGTAGACCCAGGCCTCCGGGTAGTCGCCGGTCGGCGTCGACACCACGTCCCCGGGCGCGGAGACCACCAGCGAGTACTCCTCACCGCGGCGCTCCACGTAGACCAGATCGCCGTCCTGCGGCCGGGCCGCCACCAGGGCATCGAACAGCTCGTCGCGCGTCACGGTGCATACGGTACTCCGGTTGGGCGCAAGGTGCTTGTGATGTGAGGCCTCCCGGTGTCCGGCGAGGGCCGCATCAAGGCACACATCGTCCGTTTGGCTCCGAGCCGGTTACGAGTCCTACATGTCCGACCCCGAGCGCGTTGGTCACCGGCAGCTGCTCGAGGGCGTCGAAGTGCGTCAGCGCTGCCAGAGGTGTGCTATCGCGACTCGAATGTTTCGGGAGTGCGAGCAGCGCGGTCAACCCCAATGTCTTCGGCCGAAGAACCGGACCCTGTCCGCCCGATTGTGCGGGTGATCGGAGCTGCACCTAAGGTCACCGCCATGACTTTTCACTCCCACCGTGTCCCGCTCGCCGCGTGCGGGCTCGCCGTTCTCGCCGTCGGCCTCGTCGCATGTGGATCCGACGGGGTGGAGCGGACCGGCACGCTCGCCCCGCCCACCGAGGCGGAGAATGCCTACACCTACGACCAGACCGCGGCCCCCGCCGGGGCAGAGCTCACCGTGACCTCGACCCCGACCGACGGCGGCGCCAGAGTCGAGCTGACCGTGGACGGGCTGGAGCCGAACCGGACCTACGGCGCGCATGCGCACCTCAACCCGTGCGGAGAGACCGGCGACGCCGCCGGGCCACACTTCCAGAAGGTGGAGGACCCGGTAAGCCCGTCGGTCGATCCCGCCTACGCGAACCCGAAGAACGAGATCTGGCTGGATGTGCGCACCGACGCCGACGGTGCCGGCAGCACGATCGCCGAGGTGCCCTTCGACTTCGCCGGCCGCGGTCCCGCGTCGGTCGTGCTGCACGAGATGCCCACCGCGACCGCAGCCGGTGAGGCCGGTACTGCTGGCGAACGGCTGGCGTGCCTGACGGTGCCCTTCGGGACGTGAGGGCAGCGGGCACCTGAGGGTAGCCCAGCACCACCCTTACGGATCTTGGTGACGGTTCTCGTCACCGAGAGGTACTTGCCCCGCCGGGGCAAGACGCGTGTTCTCACGCTGGGGAGGACATCCTTCTGACTGGGTGATAGCGTCTCGCCGTCGGCCACGGATGGTAATCACGAGCGGGGTTCTGCCGCCCTTCGTCGAACACTTCGTGACATCCGTGACAGGGGCCGAGGGCGAGTCGCCGGAGGACGTCGGATGTCAGGTCGCAGGATTCGGAGTTCTCGCCTGGTTGCGGTGGCGCTCGCGTTGCTCGCCGCGCTCGGGTCGCTCGTCGTGTCGGGGACGGTGCACGCGCCGCAGGCGCAGGCTGCGCCGCAGCTGCCGCCCGGGTTCACGCTCACCAGCACCCCGAGCGGGCAGGGGGAGTTCGAGCTGACGGACTTCGCCTACCTGCCCGACGGAAGCGTGATCACCATCGGCAAGAGCGGCGCGGTCGCCTGGGTCTCCACCACCGGGGCAGTGCGGACGCTAGCCAATTTCCCGGTGACCACCGTCCAGGACCTCGGACTGGTGGGTTTGGCCGTCGCGCCGGACTACGAGACCAGCAGGACCATCTATCTGGCCCGGGCGCTGCCGGGGGCGACCAACAACTGGCCGCTGCGGCTTTCCCGGCACACCGTGACCGGCTCCGCCGAACCCACCGGCCTGGCCGACGAGGTGACCCTCCTCGAGACCACCGCCACCTCCGACGTGCACGCCATCACCGGGATCGTCGCCGCCCCGGACGGCACGCTCTGGGTGTCCGTCGGCGATGCGGCCGACTTCCGGTTCGTCGACCCCGCGGCGCTGCGGGCGCTGGACGTCAACGACCCGCGCGGCAAGGTGCTGCACATCGACGGCTCGAGCGGCGCCGGCGTGCCGGGCAACCCGTTCTACGACCCGGCGGATCCGGGGGCGGCCCGCAGCAAGGTCTACGCGACGGGCTTCCGCAGCCCGCTCCGGCTCACCCTCCCCCCCACGAGCGGCAATCCGGTGCTCGGTGACGTCGGCTGGAACACCTTCGAGGAGGTCGACTTCGTCCGTCCTGGCGCCAGCTACGGGTGGCCCTGCTTCGAGGCGAACATCCAGACCCCGGGTTACCGCGATCTGGCCGAGTGTGCGGGCCAGGCCAACACCGCACCCCTGCACTTCTACGACCGGCCCAGCGGCAACGGTTCCGCCGTCACCGGTGGCGTGTTCTACACGGGCGCGGCCTACCCGGCGCCCTACCGGGGTTCGTACTTCTTCGGTGACTACACCTCGGGCCGGATCTGGACGATGGCCATCGGACCTGACGGCACGGTGACCCGGCCCCCGGAGGACGCCGGTTTCGGCCGCGAGATGGGTGGCCCGGTCAACTTCGAGAGCGCGCCGAACGGCGACATCACCTACGCCGACGTTCTCGACGGCACCATCAAGCGGATCAGCTACGCCGGCGACGCGTCGACCGCACCGGCGAGCATGACCGGCCCGTCGGCAACCATGACCGGCGTGGCGGCGACCACCACTGGGCAGGGGGTGACCCGGACCGTCGCCGACCGGCGGGCCAGCGCCGGTAGCAGGCAGGCACCCGCGAACACCGCGCCACAGCTCACCGTCGACGGTCCCGGCCCGGACGAGGTGTTCGCGGTCGGTGACGTGGTCACTGCGACCGCCATCGGCATCGACGTCGAGGACGGGCGGTTGCCGGTGCAGTGGAGCACCGTCACCATGCACTGTCGCGGAGAGCTCTGCCACGCGCACCCCGGCCCGCGCTCCAGCGGCGACGACTTCAGCATGGTCTTCAGCGACCACGGTGACGACACCGAGCAGCGCATCACCGCGACTGTCACCGACAGCGCTGGGGTGTCGACCAGCCGGACCTTCGTGGCCCGACCCGACCTGCGGACCGTGACCGTCTCCACCTCGGTGCCGGCCACCACTACGATCAACGGAGTTGACCGCAACAGTGCCGAGGTCACCCGAGGTGCCCGGGTCTCGGTGTCGGCGGCGGCCACCGCGGCCGACGGGATGTCCACCTTCGAGTCCTGGAGCGACGGCGGCGCGCGGGCGCACGAGCTGGTCGTTGGTGCGCAGGACATCACGCTCGTCGCCAGCTACCGAGCACCGGGCGAGCAGCGCTGAACGCTCAGCCGCCGCGGGCGATCCACTCGGCCAGGTGCGGCGACTCGGTGCCGACGGTGGTGGAGTCCCCGTGGCCGGTGCGGACCTCGGTCTCGGCCGGCAGGCTCAGCAGCCGGGTGCGGATCGAGCCGACGATGGTGTCGTAGTCGGAGTAGGACCGGCCGGTGGCGCCGGGTCCGCCCTGGAAGAGGGTGTCACCGCTGAACACCACGCCCAGGTCCGGGGCGTGCAGGCAGCACGAGCCGGGGGAGTGCCCGGGGGTGTGCAGCACCCGCAGCTCGGTGCCGCCGACGCGCAGCACGTCGCCGTCGGCCAGCTGAGCCGCCGGCGGTGGCGTGTCCGGGTGCGCCAGCTCCCACAGCACGTGCTCGGCCGGGTGCAGCAGCACCGGGGCGTCGAGGCGCTGCGCCAGCGCCGG
>DASQWR010000069.1:0-7416 GCA_035640155.1 Pseudonocardiaceae bacterium | reverse complement strand
TGGCCGACGTCGGCGTCGGCGTGCCCACCCTCTGGGCCGGCATCCTTGGGACGAAATAGCCCACCGCGAGGGCCCTGTTGCCCACAGGTATGGCCCCGGCTGGCCCTGGACCCGATCGGAGAGGACACTGCAGCAATGGCACTCGACCACGATGACGACCCAAAGCTGGCCGACTACGCGCACCCGGAGCGGCTGGTCACCACCGAGTGGTTGTCCCGCCACCTCGACGAACCCGGCCTCGTGATCGTCGAGTCCGACGAGGACGTCCTGCTCTACGACACCGGGCACATCCCGGGCGCGGTGAAGGTCGACTGGCACACCGAGCTCAACGACCCGGTGACCCGCGACTACGTCGACGGAACGCGCTTCGCCGAGCTGATGGGCGAGAAGGGCATCGGCCGCGACACCACCGTCGTGATCTACGGTGACAAGAATAACTGGTGGGCCGCGTACGCGCTGTGGGTGTTCAGCCTCTTCGGCCACCCCGACGTGCGGCTGCTCGACGGGGGGCGCGCCAAGTGGGTCGCCGAGGACCGCCCGATGACCACCGACGTCCCGTCGCGGCCCCGCGCGGAGTACCCGGTCGTCGACCGCGACGACTCCGTCATCCGCGCCTTCAAGGACGAAGTACTCGCCCACCTCGGCAAGCCGCTGGTCGACGTGCGCTCCCCCGGCGAGTACTCCGGCGAGCTGCTGCACATGCCCGACTACCCGCAGGAGGGCGCCGTGCGCGGCGGGCACATCCCGGGCGCGGCCAGCGTCCCGTGGGCCCGGGCCGCGGCCGAGGACGCCACGTTCAAGTCCCGCGCCGAGCTGGAGACGATCTACCAGGGCGAGGCGGGCCTGTCGCGCGACGACGAGGTCGTGGCGTACTGCCGCATCGGTGAGCGCTCGAGCCACACCTGGTTCGTGCTCACCCACCTGCTCGGCTACGGCAAGGTCCGCAACTACGACGGCTCGTGGACCGAGTGGGGCAACAGCGTGCGAGTGCCGATCGCCACCGGAACCGAGCCGGGCAAGGTCGAGCCAGCGGGCAAGGCGCGGTGACCGCCCTGCCCCCGCGCCTGGAGGAGCTCGTCGAGGACTTCGAGGCGGTCGGGCCGAAGGACCGCCTGCAGCTGCTCCTGGAACTCTCCGGCGAGCTGCCGGAGTTGCCCGCCCGGTTGGCCGGATCGCGCGACTCCATGGAGCAGGTGCACGAGTGCCAGTCGCCGCTGTTCCTCGCCGTCGAGGTGTCCGACGACGCGCGGGTGCAGCTGTACTTCGACGCTCCACCCGAGGCGCCGACCACCCGAGGGTTCGCCGGTATCCTGCACACCGGGCTCGACGGGGAGCCCGCGCAGGCCGTACTGGACGTCCCGGACGACTTCTACGTCCGGCTGGGGCTGGGTGAGGCGGTGAGCCCGCTGCGGCTGCGCGGGATGGCGGCGATGCTGGCCCGGATCAAGCGGAACGTCCGGGAACGCGCCGCCTGAGTGGCAGCCAACGAGACGTGTCGCGCGCTGCCCCGGGCGTCTCGAGCGCTGCCAGGTCGGGAGTCAGCATTTGTGCGGCATGACCAGCTCGGCCATGTCGACGGTCAGCGGCCACGGCTCGGTCAGCTCGGCCTTCTCGCCGGGCGCGAGCTCACGGTCGAGGAGGTAGTCGCCGGTGGCCGGGTCGAGGCGATAGCAGAGCAGCCTGGGCTCGGCCTCGATGCGCCAGTAGAACGGGATGGCTTGCTCGGCGTAGACCGCAGGCTTGGTGATCCGGTCGAGCGTCACCGACGACGGCGAGACCACCTCGACAGCAAGCAGCACGCCATCCGGATCGTAGCCGTAGTCGTGGAACGCCGTGTCCCGGTACACCACCACCAGGTCCGGCACGTAGAGCCGGCGCAGCCCGACGTGCACCCCGACGTTCCGCAGGATGTACACGTCATCGGGCACGGTGGCCGACAGCGTCCGGTCCGCTGCGCGTACCTCCCAGCTGTGATCGTCGTTCGGTGGAGGAATCACCAGCACCACCCCGTCGTGCAGTTCGCGGCGCAGGCCGTCGTCCGGTTCGTAGGACAGCTCGGCGGCGCTCAGGAGACCGGTCACGCTCAGCGGTGCGCCCACTGTCCTCACCTCCGGGTCGTGCATGCCCAAATCCTATCCAGCCAGGACCTCGCTGGTAGGCGGTACGAGTGGAGCTGAGCACGTCGATGACGCGGCGGCACGCTGACACGTCGTGACGCGCCGCCGCTCTAGACTCCGCGTGCGACCGTATCCGGGCGCAGACGATCCTGGAGGCACCGGTGCCGCAGCACGCCACGACCACCCTGCGGACCGTGCTCATCGCCAACCGGGGCGAGATCGCCGTCCGGGTGGTCCGGGCATGCCGCGACGCGGGCCTGGGCAGCGTGGCCGTCTACGCCGACGACGACCGTGACGCCCCGTTCGTGCGGCTCGCCGACCAGGCGTTCGCGCTCGGTGGCTCCGCCCCGGCGCAGAGCTACCTGGACCAGGCCAAGCTGCTCGATGCTGCGTCGCGGTCCGGGGCGGACGCGGTGCATCCCGGGTACGGGTTCCTCGCCGAGAACGCCGACTTCGCTCAGGCCGTCATCGACACCGGGCTCACCTGGATCGGCCCGAGCCCGCAGGCCATCCGTGATCTTGGGGACAAGGTGACCGCCCGGCGCATCGCGACCAGGGTCGGCGCCCCGCTGGTGCCCGGCACCAAGGACCCGGTGGCCGGCGCGGACGAGGTGGTGACGTTCGCCGAGGAGCACGGCCTCCCGGTGGCCATCAAGGCCGCCTACGGCGGCGGCGGGCGCGGGCTGAAGGTGGCCCGGACCATTGAGGAGATCCCGGCGCTGTTCGACTCGGCGACCCGGGAGGCCATCTCGTCCTTCGGCCGCGCGGAGTGCTTCGTGGAGCGCTACCTGGACCGCCCCCGGCACGTGGAGGCGCAGGTGCTCGCCGATCAGCACGGCACCGTGGTGGTGGTCGGCACCCGGGACTGCTCGCTGCAGCGCCGGCACCAGAAGTTGGTCGAGGAGGCCCCGGCGCCGTTCCTGTCCGACGAGCAGCGCTCGGCGATCCACGACGCCGCGCGGGCGATCTGCGCCGAGGCCGGCTACTCCAGCGCAGGCACCGTCGAGTTCCTCGTCGGGCAGGACGGCAGCCTCTCCTTTCTCGAGGTGAACACCCGGCTGCAGGTGGAGCACCCGGTCTCGGAGGAGACCACCGGGCTGGACCTGGTGCGCGAGCAGTTCCGCATCGCCTCGGGCGCGCCACTGGAGATCACCTCGGATCCGGAGCCGCGGGGCCACGCGATCGAGTTCCGGATCAACGGCGAGGACGCCGCGAAGAACTTCCTGCCCGCCCCGGGCACCGTGAGGGTGTTCGACCCGCCGTCCGGGCCAGGCGTCCGGCTCGATGCCGGGGTGCACGCCGGCAGCGTGATCGGCCGGCAGTTCGACTCGATGCTGGCCAAGCTCATCGTCGTCGGGGCGGACCGTCAGCAGGCGCTGGAGCGTTCCCGCCGCGCCCTGGCGGAGTTCACCGTCGAGGGCCTGCCGACGGTGCTGCCGTTCCACCGCGCGGTCGTCGACGACCCGGCCTTCGCCGCCACGGACGCGGACGGGTTCGCCGTGCACACCCGGTGGATCGAGACCGAGTTCTCCGCCGAGCTGGAGGCTTTCGGCGGGGCGGCAGCGTCCGACGCCGAGCCGCCCGCGCGGCAGACCGTGGTCGTCGAGGTCGGTGGCCGGCGGCTGGAGGTCTCGCTGCCCGGTGACCTCGCGCTGGGCGCGGGAGGTTCGGGTGCCGGAGGCTCGGGTGCCGGAGGTTCGGGTGCCAGGAGCTCGGCGGCTGGCCGGGCCGCGCCACGCAAGCGCACCCAGGGCGCGGCGGCCGCGCCTTCCTCGGACGCGGTGACCGCTCCGATGCAGGGCACCGTGGTGAAGGTCGCGGTGTCGGATGGCGATCCGGTGGCCGCCGGTGACCTGATCGTCGTCATCGAGGCGATGAAGATGGAGAACCCGGTGACCGCGCACAAGGACGGCACCGTCACCGGGCTCACCGCCGAGACCGGTAGCCCGGTCACCCAGGGTGCCGTGCTCTGCGAGCTCGAGGACTGACCCGCGCGGCACGCCCAGCGTGCGACACGTAGGTCAGGTGACGGGTTGCAGCTGCGGGCGCGCTTCCGGGGCGGCGTGCCGGCTGGCGTCGGCGGCCGAGTCGTCGGGTTGACTCTGGGATTCCCGCTCTGCGGCGACCCGGGCGCAGTACACCCGGACCTCCCGATCCTGCCGTTCGGAGTCCCACCCGAGCACCTCGCCCATCAGCGCCGCGACCGGAGCGGCGCAGGCCTCGCCCCGGTGCGGGTACTCGATCGAGATTCGGGTACGCCGGGCGAGCACGTCCTCCAGGTGCAGCGCGCCCTCGTGGCTCACCGCGTACACCACCTCCGCCCGCAGGTAGCCGGACGCCTCGGGCACCGGCGCGAGCAGATCCGGACGGCCCTCGGCGGGCGCCAGCACCTCGTGCACCGCGGAGCCGTAGCGGTCCAGCAGGTAACGCACCCGGTACGGGTGCAGCCCGTGCCGCCCGGCCAGCACCTCGGCCTGGTTGACCAGTGCGTGGTAGCCGTCGGCGCCGAGCAGCGGCACCTTGTCGGTGATCGAGGGCGCCACCCGACCGGGGAGGTCGGGGACGGCGGCGTCCACCGCGTCGGCGGCCATCACCCGGTAGGTGGTGTACTTGCCCCCCGCGATGGCGACCAGCCCGGGCGCGACCCGGGCCACCGCGTGCTCCCGGGACAGCTTCGAGGTCTCCGCGTCCTCCCCGGCCAGCAGCGGTCGCAATCCGGCGTAGACACCCTCGATGTCGTCATGGACGAGTGGGGTCGCCAGCACCGAGTTGACCGTGTCCAGCACGTAGTCGATGTCGGCGCGGGTGGCCGACGGGTGCGCCAGGTCGAGTTTCCAGTCGGTGTCGGTGGTACCGATGATCCAGTGGTCGCGCCATGGGATGACGAACAGGACGGACTTTCGGGTGCGCAGGATGAGCCCGGTCTCGCTGATGATGCGGTCCCGCGGCACGACCAGGTGCACGCCCTTGGACGCGCGGACCCGGAACCGCCCGCGGCCCCCGGACAGCCGCTGCAGCTCGTCGGTCCACACCCCGGTGCAGTTCAGCACGGCGTGCGCGGCGACGTCGGTCTCCGCCCCGTCCTCGCAGTCGCGCACCCGCACCCCGCAGATCCGGTCGACCTCCCGGAGGAACCCGACCACCTGGGTGGAGCTTCGCACCACCGCGCCGTACTGCGCGGCCGTGCGGGCGACGGTCATGGTGTGCCGGGCGTCGTCGGTCATCGCGTCGAAGTAACGCACCCCACCGACCAGCGCGTCGCGGCGCAGCGCGGGGGCCATCCGCAGCACCCCGGCCCGGCTCAGGTGCTTCTGGCCGGGTACCGAGCGGGCGCCACCGATGGTGTCGTAGAGCGCCAGGCCGGCCGCCACGTAGGGCCGTTCCCACAGCCGGTGGGTCAGCGGGTAGAGGAAGCTGACCGGCTTGACCAGGTGCGGGGCGAGCCGGGTGAGCATCAGCTCCCGCTCGTGCAGGGCCTCCCGCACCAAGCCGAACTCCAGCTGCTCCAGGTAGCGCAGCCCACCGTGGAAGAGCTTCGACGAGCGGCTCGACGTGCCGGATGCGAGGTCGCGGGCCTCGACGAGGGCAACCGAGAGCCCGCGCGTCGCGGCGTCGAGCGCCACCCCGGAGCCGACCACCCCACCGCCGATCACCAGCAGGTCGAACTGCTCCTGGCGCAACCGCTGCCAGTCCGCTGCACGCTCGGCGGGTCCGAGGCGGCCCGAGGTGGCCCCCGCCTGCCGTTGCGTCGATCTCGGCCGATCGACCACCGAAACCGCCTCCCGCACTCCAGGGTGTGCTCGCCGCAGCCACGCTACCGCCGGTCCCTGCCGGTCGCCGCTCCGTTGATCGGCGGCACACTGGTTCGATGAGCAGGTACGTCGCCTCGATCGACCAGGGCACCACGTCCACCCGGTGCCTGCTGTTCGACCACGCGGGGCAGGTGGTGGCCGTGGAGCAGATGGAGCACCGGCAGATCTTTCCGCGCGCCGGCTGGGTCGAGCACGACCCGGTCGAGGTGTGGCACAACACCCGCGCGGTGTGTGCCGGTGCACTGGCCCGAGCGAACCTCGCCCCCGGCGACGTCGTCGCGGTCGGCATCGCCAACCAGCGGGAGACCACCGTGGTCTGGGACCGGGCGACCGGCGAGCCGGTCTGCAACGCGATCGTCTGGCAGGACACCCGCACGGACGCGATCTGCGCCGAGCTGAGTGCGCTCGGTAACGACGGAGCCCAAGAGAATGGGACGCAGCGGTACCGCGCCCGCACCGGCCTGCCGCTCGCGACCTACTTCGCGGGCCCGAAGGCCCGCTGGATCCTGGACTCGGCCGGAGATGCCGTGCGCGCCCGCGCCGAGGCGGGTGAGCTCTGCTTCGGCACCATGGACAGCTGGCTGCTGTGGAACATGACCGGCGGGCCGGACGGGGGCCAGCACGTCACCGACCCGACCAACGCCTCCCGCACCCTGCTGATGGACCTCGACACCCTCGCCTGGGACGAGGACATCTGCACGGAGATGGGCGTCCCGACCGCAATGCTGCCCGAGATCCGCTCCTCCTCGGAGGTCTACGGCACGGTCTGCGAGCCTGAGGTGCTCGCCGGGGTGCCCATCGCCGGGATCCTTGGTGACCAGCAGGCCGCGACGTTCGGGCAGGCATGCCTTGCTGTCGGGGAGGCCAAGAACACCTACGGCACCGGCAACTTCGTGCTGCTCAACACCGGCACCGAGAAGGTGACCAGCGACAACGGGCTGCTCACCACCGTCTGTTACCAGCTCGGTTCGGCGGATCCGGTGTACGCGCTCGAGGGTTCGATCGCGGTCACCGGCTCGCTGGTGCAGTGGCTGCGTGACAACCTCGGCATGATCTCCTCCGCGCCGGAGATCGAGGCACTCGCGGCGAGCGTCGAGGACAACGGCGGCGCCTACTTCGTGCCCGCGTTCTCCGGCCTGTTCGCCCCGCACTGGCGCTCCGATGCCCGCGGCGCGATCGTCGGGCTCACCCGCTACGTCACCAAGGGGCACCTGGCCCGCGCCGTGCTGGAGGCCACCGCGTTCCAGACCCGCGAGGTCGTCGACGCGATGAACGCCGACTCCGGCGCGGCGCTCACCTCGCTCAAGGTGGACGGCGGGATGGTGGGCAACGAGCTGCTCATGCAGTTCCAGGCTGACCTGCTCGACGTCCCGGTGATCCGTCCGGTGGTTCGCGAGACCACCGCGCTGGGCGCGGCCTACGCCGCAGGGCTGGCGGTGGGATTCTGGGCGGGTGAAGGGGACATCCGGGCGAACTGGGCAAAGGAC
>DASQWR010000068.1:0-22950 GCA_035640155.1 Pseudonocardiaceae bacterium | reverse complement strand
GCTCGTCGAGGCGCTGGACGACGCGCTCAGCCGGCTCAGCGCCGCTCGTGCCGAGTTGGTGTCGACCGGCACGGTGGAGGCCGCCGTCCGGGCCGGGCATCTGGCCCGGCGCGCGTTGGACGCATCCCGCCGCAGGTCGGAGCGTGGGTCGGTGCAGGTGGAGCTGGAGTCACCCGAGGCTATGGAGCGGTTGCGCGAGCTCGGTCGTCTCGGCGCGAGGGTGACGGCCCTGCACGGCACCCGCTGCCAGGTGCTGCTCTGACAGAGGCAGGATCGCTGACGTGCCCGATCTCGATGCGGTGCTCGCCGCGCTGGCCGCCGACCCGCACAACGCGGTGGTGCACCTCGACCCGGAGCACGCCCACGCCCAGCGGCCGGTCCCGGGGCCGCTGCACGGCGTCCCGGTGGGGGTGAAGGACCTCATCGACGTCGCGGGCCTGCCGACCGTCTGCGGCAGCGCGGTGCTCGCCGGGGCTCCGCCGGCGGCCGCCGACGCACCGGTGGTCGCCGCGCTGCGGGCCGCGGGTGCCGTCGTCGTCGCGAAGACGCACACTCACGAGTTCGCCTACGGCCCCACCGGGGACGTCGCGGTGCAGGGGCCCTGCCACAACCCGCACGACCCGTCGCGGATCACCGGCGGGTCCTCCGGAGGCTCGGCGGCAGCCATCGCGGCCGGCCTGGTGCCGCTCGCGCTGGGCACCGACACCGGCTGCTCGGTCCGCACCCCTGCCGCGCTGTGCGGGGTAGTCGGCCTCAAGCCGGGGGCGGGTGCATTGCCGACCGGCGGGGTGTTCCCGCTGTCGGAGACGTGCGACCACATCGGGATCCTCGGCGTCGACGTGCCGACCGTGGCGGCGGGCTTCGCGGCCCTCACCGGCACCGCGGTCGACCCGGACGTGCCGCTGGTGACCACCATCGTGGGGCTCCCCGTGGGCTCCTACTGGCGGGTGCACGACCCGGCCATCGCCGCCGCCGTCGACGCCGCCGCCGGCGCTCTCGTGCGGGCCGGGGCCACCGTCCGCGAGGTGCGGATGCCCGGGATCGACGAGCTGGCCGCCACCTACCGCCCGATCGTCGGCGCAGAGGCCTACGCCACCCACCGCGGCTGGCTCGCCGAGCGGCCGCAGGACTACCAGCCCTCCACCCGCGAGCGGCTGCTGGCGGTCGCGGGCCTCACCGCGGCGGACTACGTGGCCGCGCAGCGCACCCGACGCCGGGTCGGCGCGCAACTGCTGGCGGCGCTGGAGGGTGTAGACCTGCTCCTCACCCCCACCACGCCGCTGCGGGCGACACCGGTCGGCGCCACCCACGTCGACGTCGACGGCGCAGCGGTCGAGGTCCGCGCCGCGCTGCTGTCGCTGACCCTGCCGTTCAGCCTGCTCGGCCTGCCAGCGGTGTCGGTGCCCGTGCCCGGCGTCCCTGGCCTGCCCGCAGGAGTGCAGGTGGTGGCCCTGCAGGATCGGACGCGGCAGCACCGGAAGCAGGGCGGGGGGGAGCAGGCGGCGCTGGCCGCGGCCGCACGCATCGCCTCGGCCTGCTGAGCCAGGTCCCGTTTGTGAGCCAGGTCCCGTTACAGCCGTCGGGCCAGCCCCGGGTAGTCCACCACGAGGCCCTCGGCGTCCAGGGTGAGCTCGGCTCCGAACGACCCGGACGAGAACGCGACCACGGGTCGCTCACCAACCGACACGGTCCGGTACGTCTGGTGCACCAGCTCCACGTGCAGGCTCGGCAGCGAGACGAAGACGACGCGCAGGTCGTGCTCCCCGACGTTGCGGTGCATCCCCAGCCGGCGGACCGGCAGCGCATTGAACAGCGGGCTGAACGCCAGGTCGACGTCCACCGCGCCCTCGAAGCCGGTGCGCCGCGCCCCGCCCCCATGGTCGATCAGCCAGTTGCTCTCCTCTGACCGGCTCACCGTCACGTGCTGCTCACCCTGCCTGGTGACGGTGCGCACCGTGAGCCGAGACAGCGCCCCGGCCTCGTCGGTGGCCAGCGAGTATGACGCGGAGTACGCCTCCCGATCGCCGTCAGCCGCCGCGACGGTCGAGCCGGTGGCGCGCATCCCGCGACCACCGAGGACGACGCGCACCGCTTCGAGCCGGGACGTGCCCTCACCTGCCCAGGTGAGCATGGTCTTGGTCGGAGTCACCACGGCCTCCCGCGCGCGTTGCTTCCGACCGGCGGCCGGACGATCCCGCGAGAGCTTACTCAACCGGCTGACCGGCCGGAACATCCGTGGTCACCCCACCACTGCGTCCCGGCGTCGAGCAGCAAGGTAGGCTGGTTCCTGGACGAGCGCTCGGAGCAGCTGGCTGCTCGCCTGCAAATTCGAGATCCGCTCCCATCCGTGGCATCACGCGCCCGAGCAGGCCTTACCCTGCCGTCATCGCGAGCTCGCCTCGCGTGGAGCGGCAACCGCATGACCCGCACGAAGAAGGGAAGCCATGCGCACGCCCATCGCCGACCGCCGACCGCGGTCCGGGATGACCATGTCCCCACGGCACCGGCAGAACCGGCCGATGCCGATGAGTGCCGTCGCGGTACGCCGCGGCCGGTTCGGGGAGTTCGAGCTCCGTCCGGTCCGGGAGCACGCCGTCTGGGCGGTTCCCAGCGACGACACCGCTGACACCACCGAGCCCGCCACCGAATGACCGGCTGAGCCGGCTCAGGTCCGCTGCAGGATGACCACCGGGATCTCCCGGTCGGTCTTCTTCGCGTAGTCGTCGTAGTCCGGCCAGATCTGCGCCATCACCGGCCACAGCCGGGCCCTCTCCTCGGCGTCGGCAGTGCGGGCCCACACCTGGTAGCGGTCGGCACCGACCTGCACCGCGGCCTGCGGATCGGCTTCCAGGTTCGTGTACCAGGAAGGATGTTCCGCAGCGCCGCCCTTGGACGCCACCACGACGAAGTCGTCGCCGTCCCGACCGTAGATCAGGGCGGTCCGCCTGGGCTCTCCGCTGCGTCGTCCGGTGGTCACCAACACCAGGGTCGGCACACCGTTCCACTCGTGGCCCTCGGCACCGTCGGTCTCCAGGTAACGCCGGACGTGCTCGGCCACCCAACCCGCCCCGCTGTCCTTCGCCCGGTCGATGTCGAGGGTGTCAGTCATCCTCGGTCCTCCTGTGTCGTCTCATCTGACGTCGATCATCTCGACGCTACGGGCCGTCGCCAGCTGCCGCACGCCGGCCAGCTCCCCACCGACCCGGCGTGGGTCCTCGATCTCACTCGGCCAGCGCGGCGCGGATCAGCTCGACCGGATGCCACGCGCGGCGGTCCGTCCCGTGCTGGATCTGCTGGCGGCACGACACCCCGGTCGCAGCGATGACGGCGCTCTGTGAGGCGGCGCGCACCGCGGGAAAGAGCCGGTCCTGCCCGACGGCCATCGACACGTCGTAGTGCTCGGACTCGAACCCGAACGAGCCGGCCATCCCGCAGCAACCGGCGTCGAGCTCGACGACCACCACCCCGGGGATGCGGCGCAGCAGCGCCACCGTCGCGGCAATGCCCACCTCGGCCTTCTGGTGGCAGTGCCCGTGGAAGACGACCTGCCGCCCGGCGGGCCAGGCGCCGGAGCGCAGCCGCAGCCGCCCGTCGTCGATCGCCTCGACGAGCAGCTCCTCGACCAACCTCGCCCGGGCGCCCACCTCAGCGACCCGCAGGTCGCCGGGGAGCAACGCGCGGTGCTCGTCACGCAGCATGAGCAGGCAGGACGGCTCGCACCCGACGATCGGCCCCTCGGTGACGGCGAGCGCCCCGACCAGTGCCCCCGCCTTTCGCCGGGCATCCTCGATCAGGCCCTTGGACAGGCTCGCCCGACCGCAGCACCCGCTGCTCTGCAGCCGGACGCGGTGCCCGGCGCACTCCAGCAGCTCGATCGCCGCGCGGCCGATGTGAGGCTCGGAGAAGCTGGTGAACGAGTCGGCGAGGAATATCACCGGACCGGCACTCCCGATGGACGGGAGACGGCGCTGGCGTCGCCGGAACCAGCGCGGCAGGTTCTGCCGCTCGAACACCGGCAGCGGCCGGTGCGCCGTGATGCCCAGCGTCCGGTCGGCGAGCCGGCGCAGCACCGGCACCCGACCGGGCAGGTTCGACAGCGGTGCGGTGGCCGAGCCGAGCCGGTTCAGGGTGCGGATCGCGCCGAACACCCGGGAGCGCAGCGGCGTGCCGTGCACCTCGTGGTGGTGCGCGAGGGCCTCCGTCTTCAGCGCCGCCAGGTCCACCCCGAGCGGGCACTCGCTCTTGCACGCCTTGCACATCAGGCACAGGTCGAGCACCTCGTGCAGCCGCTCGTCGCCCAGCGCGGCGTGCGGGTCCGGTTCGGACAGTGCCTTCACCAGCGCGTTGGCCCGGCCGCGGGTGGAGTCGTCCTCGCGGCGCGTGGCCATGTAGGACGGGCACATCGCTCCGGTGCTGCTCTTGCGGCACAGCCCGATGTTCATGCAGCGGTCGGCGGCGGCGCGCATCCCCCCCGACCCGCCGCTGACGGCGGTGAAGTCCAGCTTCGTCCGCAGTGCCGGCGCCGGCGGAAGCGCGGCGTCGCGCAGGTGCTCGGTCATCGACGGCGCGTCGACGATCTTGCCGGGGTTCAGCAGGCCGTGCGGGTCGAACAGCCGCTTCACCTGCTGCATCGCCCCGTACAGCTCGTCGCCGAAAACCCGCCGGTTGAACTCGCTGCGGGCCAGGCCATCGCCGTGCTCGCTGGAGTTGGCGCCGCCGAACTCGGTGACGAGGCCGCAGATCTCCTCGGCGACCGTCCGCATCCGCGCGACCTCCGCGGGCTTCGACAGGTCGACGAACGGCCGGATGTGCAGGCAGCCCACCGAGGCGTGTCCGTAGACACCGGCCCGCATGCCGTGCCGGTCGAGCACCTCCGCGAACCGCTCGGTGTACTCGGGAAGCCGCGACGGGTCGACGGCGGTGTCCTCGACGAACGCCACCGGCCGTCTGGTGCCCTGGCTCGCGGCCATCAGCAGTCCGAGGCCGACCTTGCGGACCCCGAGCAGGGCACCCTGCTGCTCGGGGGTCACGGCGCGCAGCATGGCGTAACCGTGCCCGTGCTCGCTCCACAGCGCGGTGAGCCGGTCCAGCGAGTCGAGCAGCGGCTCCTCGTCATCTCCGGTGAAGGAGACGAACAGCAACGCCTCCGGGTCATCGAGCAGGATGGCTCCGAGCGCCGCGTACTCGATCTTGCTTCGGGACAGGTCGAGGATGGTGCGGTCCATCAGCTCGACGGCGGACGGGTCGCAGGCCAGCGCGTCTGCGGTGGCGGCGATCGCCGCAGCCGTGGAGCGGAAGTGCCCGAGGGCGATGACGGTGTGCGCCGGCTTCGCCACCAGCCGCACGGTCACCTCGGTGACGATCACCAGCGTGCCCTCGGACCCGACCACGAACCGCGCCAGGTCGAAGGGCGCCTGCTCGTCCTCGGCCTCGGCGAGCCGGTCGAGGCGGTAGCCCCCGGCGCGACGCCAGAACCGCGGGAATCCGGCCCTGATCGCGCCGCGGTGCGCGTCCACCAGGCGTGGCAGCCCCGCGTAGAGCTGACCTTCCAGGGAGGGGTGCTGCGCGCGGCGGGCACGCTCGGCCTCGTCGACCGGCTCGAACCGAGCGGTGCTGGCGTCGGCGAGCACCACGTCCAACGCGAGCACGTGGTCGATGGTCATGCCGTAGCGCACCGAGCTGCTGCCCGCGGAGTTGTTGCCGATCATGCCGCCGAGGGTGGCCCGATCGGACGTCGAGGTGTCCGGTCCGAACATCAGCCCGAACCGTGCCGCGGCGCGGTTCAGCTCGTCCTGCACCACGCCCGGCTGTACCCGGGCGGTACGTGCGTCCGGGTCGATCTTCAGGATGCGGTTCAGGTGCCGGGAGAAGTCGAGCACGACGCCCTCACCGACGGTCTGCCCGGCGAGGCTGGTGCCCGCGCCGCGGGCCAGCACCGGCACCCCGTGCTCGGCGGCGAGCGCCACCGCTGCTGTGACGTCCCCGCCATGTCTCGGGTAGACCACCACCTGCGGGACGATCGAGTACATGCTGGCGTCGCGGGAGAACAGGTGCCGGGTGTAGTCGTCGTCCGCGACCTCCCCGTCGAGCCGGGCCCGCAGCGCGGCGACGAGTGCGGTCACACCGTGACTCTCCCAAACCAGCCCATGAGGTTCACTGTGCCCCATGAGCCGGCGATCGGAAGGGTGGCGCGCCTACCTCGCCGCCGCCCGCCGGTCGCCCCTCGAGGTCGGCACGGTGACGGCGAGTAGCCGGACGCTGGCCAAGCGGCTGGCCACCGTGGTGCGCTGCCAGGGGAACGGTGCGCAGGTCGTGGTCGAGGTCGGAGCCGGTGCCGGTGAGGTCACCGAGGCGATCGTCGAGCGGGCCGCTCCGGGCACGACGGTGATCGCCATCGAGAAGGACCCGGAGCTGGCCGAGCGACTTCGCGCGCGCGGCCTCGCGGCCGACGTCGTCACCGCCGACGCACTCACCCTGCCCGCGTTGCTCACCCAGCGCGGGCTAGTGCAGGTCGACGTGATCGTCTCCGTGCTGCCCTGGACGCTGCTGCCGCCGGCCCGACAGCGGGAGTTCCTCGACGTGTTCCACCGGGTGCTGCACCCGGACGGGGTGTTCACCGCGGTCGCCTACAGCAGCGGCTACTGGACGCCGACCGCGCGCCGGTTCCGCGCCGAGCTGCACCGGAGATTCCACGAGGTGGTGCCGTCCCGCACGACCTGGCGGAACCTGCCCCCCGCGATGACCTACATCTGCCGCCAGCCGGTCCGGTGACCACGCTCGTAAAGCCGAAGCGAACAAGACCGGAATCACTTACCCTCGCACCGCGTTGTGAACAGCGAGTTGGGCATAGTGGGCACCCCAAGAATCGGTACTACGCAGCGTAACGGGGAGCGGACGTGAGCGGCGCGGCGATCGGTGAGGGAGCGGGGCTGGTTGCCCCGTCCCGAGACCGGAGCCGGCTCGCGCCGATCACGCGGCAGGCCGGGTTCTTCACCGGCATCGGGCTGGCGTCGAGCGTCGCCAACGCTGCTCTCTACCTGCTGCTGCGGCAGTGGTGGAACGCCGAAGCGGCCACCGTCGTGGCGGTCACGGTGACCACGCTGATCAGTACCGAGGCCAACCGGCGGATGACCTTCTCCGAGGCACAGACCTCCCGCGCCGGGCTGGTCGTGCAGAACCTCGTGGTGATCCTCTTCTACTGCACGTACAACACCGCGACCCTGTGGGTGCTGCACCAGGTTGCGACCGCACCCTCCGCGCGCGTCGAGAGCCTGGCCCTGCTGATCGCCAGCACCGCCGGTGGGACGGCGCGGTTCGTGCTGTTGCGCGCGTGGGTGTTCCGCGGTGGTGGTGCGCGAGTGATCCAGGGCACAGGAACCCAGGGCGCAGGAACCCAGAGCACAGCCGGCCCGGTTGCGGCCAGCCCCGCCCCGGCCCAGGCCGCGACACCGGCCGATGACCTGATTGGCGGAGAGCAGGACGACGACGAGTGGCGACCGCGAACCGAGGCGCTGACGCGGCGCGGCCGCCAGCACCATTCCACGCACCACTGACGATTCTCCGGTGGTCAGCCCCGACCCGAACCCATGGTGACTGCTGATCCGCCTGGTGTCCCCGGTACGCTCCGCGGCGTTACAATGCTCGCGCCATCCGTCCTGCTGACCCGGCCTGCGCGTTTGATCGCCTGGCTCGTGATGTACGTGTGTACCGACTGCTTGCCGAGGAACGATGAGCGAGATGTCCCAGCCCGATGCCATGTCCCAGCCTGACTCCGCGGGCGGTGACCTGCAGGCCGCCGCCGAGCGCGCCACCCACCGCAACCTGCCGCAGTTCGACGACATGCCGATCGACCCGGCCACCCTGCAGGACGGCGTCGAGCTGCACCCGCAGTGCCTGCCGCTGGCGCCGCTGCTGGGTGTGTGGCGAGGCAGGGGGGAGGCCGAGTACCCGTCGCTGCTCGGACAGTTCCAGTACGGCCAGCAGATCAGCTTCTCCCACGACGGACGGCAGTTCCTGGCCTACGAGGCGCGGGCATGGTTGCTCAACGAGTCCGGCCAGGTGCTGGGCCCGGCGGCCCGCGAGGTTGGGTGGTGGCGAGTGGACCCGGAGGAGACCGTCGAGATGGTCCTCGCGCACGCCTTCGGCATCTGCGAGATCTACTACGGCGGCCGCAGCAGCGAGGACTCGTGGGAGCTCAGCACTGATGCCGTAGTCCGCAGCGACACCGCCAGGGAGACCACCGAGGCCACCCGGGTCTACGCCATGCTGGAGGATGGCTCGTTGGCCTACGTCGAGGAGCGGGCACTGCGCCGGCTGCCCAAGCAGCACCACCTCGCGGCGCAGCTGCAGCGCATCGCCGGCTGATCCACGCCGAGCAGCGCGGCGGTGACGCTCGCGCCTCCTGGGCGAGGCCGCAGAGCTCGCAGGGAGGGTTGGCGAGCACGACGGGCGCGACAGCGAGGCGATCCGGCACCTGGACACCGCCGACCGCTATGCACCCGCGTTGCTCCTATGTCAAGCTGCGGTTGGCAGGCTTCCGGCGCTGTTGGTGGGGGTGGGTTGGAGGATGCCGAAAACGACCCGGCTGAGGCGGCGTTTGAGGGCGCGGAGGTTCGCGACCTGCTCGGTACTGTGCGCGACCGTGCCAGCTTCGTCGCCCCCCACGCCGACCCTCGCGCGGCTTGGTGGCAGGCCACCCTCAGCGAAGGGACCTGACGTCGGTCCTCGGGCCTACCCTGGACAGATGAGCGAGCCGCTGGTGGAGAGCGTCGCCGCCCAATCGTGCCCCGGGTTGCGCGCCCTGGTCACCGGCTACACCGGCTACCGGATCGAGGGTGCGGCGCCGGGCGTGCACCGCGGGCTGCCGTCGCGGCACCTCACGTTCATCATCACCGTTAATGGCACAGTGGACCTGGCCACGATGCCCGACCCGCGGCAGGCGCCGGCGTCGTTCGGCGCGATGGTCGGCGGGCTGCACTCCGCTCCGGCGCTCATCCGCCACGACGGCAACCAGCACGGCATCCAGGCCGCGCTGACCCCGCTTGGCGCGCGCACCCTGCTCGGGATGCCGGCGAGCGAGCTCGCCACCGCCGTCGTCGACCTCGCCACGCTCCTCGGAACCGCCGCCGGGGAGCTGGCCGACCGGGTGCGCTCGGCGTACACCTGGACCGGCCGGTTCCTGGCGCTCGACGCCGTGCTCGCCCGCGTCGCGCGGGACCGCGGCGAGCCCGACCCCGAGGTCGGGTGGGCGTGGGAGCGCCTCCACGCCAGCCACGGCGCCATCGGGATCGGAGCCCTGGCAGAGGAGGTCGGCTGGAGCCGCCGGCACCTCGGGGAGCGGTTCCGCCGCGAGTACGGCCTGACCCCCAAGGTGGCGGCGCGGGTGATGCGCTTCGAGGTTGCCCGCGAGCTGCTCCGGCCGCCGGACCGGCCGCCCCTCGCGGAGGTCGCTGCCCGGTGCGGTTACTACGACCAGGCGCACTTCACCCGCGAGTGGCGCGACCTGGCCGGCTGCTCCCCGAGGACGTGGTTCGCCGAGGAGCTCCCATCCGTGCAAGACACCGACCCTCTCGATCTCGCATCCTGATCCGCATGACCAACGCACCGAGTGTCTGGCCGGGCCTGCTCTGCACCGACGCCCGAGCCACCATCCGCTTCCTCGTCGAGGCGTTCGGCTTCGTCGAGACGATCGTCGTGCCCGGCGAGCAGGAAGGCGAGATCATGCACGCCGAGGTCCGCTGGCCTGAGGGCGGCACCGTCATGATCGGCAGCGACGACCGCCGCGGCGAGTTCGCCGACCACAACCGCCCAGGGACGAACTCGCTGTACGTCGTCACCGATCACCCCGACGAGGTGTTCGCCCGCGCCACCGCGGCCGGCGCCCAGGTCGTCCGGCCGATGCGGGACGAGGACTACGGCTCGCGCGGCTTCACGGTCCTCGATCCGGAGGGCAACCTCTGGAGCTTCGGCACCTACCGCGGCGCGTGACCGTCCATTACTGTGTGGCCACCTGCTAGGGTAATGTGGTCACATGGACGTCGGGGTGCGCGAGTTGAAGGAACGGCTGTCGGAGTATCTGGAGCGCGCCGCACAGGGCGAGCATCTCACCGTGACCGAACGGGGCCGGCCCAAGGCGGTACTGGGCCCCCTACCGGGCGGTGACCACGTCGCGAGAGGCATCGCGGAGGGATGGATCACAGCCCCGCCCTCGCCGGGACCGATCTCACCACCGCCGGCGCGCGTCCACGCCTCGACCTCGATTCAAGACATGATCGACGAGGACCGGGCGGAGGAGTGAGCCTCTACCTCGACTCGAGCGCACTGCTCAAACGGTACATCGACGAGCCGGACAGCCAGCACTACAACGCTCTCCTCGAGAGTGAGGAAGCATCGTTGACCTGCCGGATCACGTGGATCGAGATATGGCGCAACCTCGGCAGGGGGTTGTCGTCGGCCGACGCCTCGACTGCCCGGGCCGCGTTTCGGGTCGACTGGGCGCGTCTCGCGGTCGTCGAGGTCGATGCCGTGCTGGCAGAGGAGGCCGGTCGGCTCGCCGACCTGACCGGAGCGCGGAGCCTGGACGCACTGCACCTGGCCTCCGTCCAGCGTGCCGGTCCGGTCGGCATCACGCTCGTGAGCGCGGACCTGCGTCAGGCTCAAGCGGCCCGGTCGATGGGGTGGGCAGTGCTCGGCGCTTGACTTACCAGTGCCTCTCGGTGGCGCCGCGCTCGGCGAGGTACTCCTCGAACGTGGTGCCCCGCCGCGGCACCGTCAGGTGGTGGCCCCGCCGGTAGGCCGCCGCGACGGCGCCCGGGAACCGGACGGGCAGCACCGCGCGGCGGCGCCCGGTCGCTCGCAGGTAGGACCGGGCCAGGTCAGCGGCGGCGCGGACCTCCGGTCCCCCGAGGTCGGGGACCCGCCCGGCGGGAGGGCCGGTGGCGAGCTCGACGAGCCGCGCGGCGACGTCGCGGACGTCGACGGGCTGGATGCTGGTCGAGGCGGGAGACACGGTCACCGGTGAGCGCCGCTGCAGCCGCCACAGCCAGGCGACGAGGTCGTGGAACTGCGTGGCCCGCAGGACCGTCCAGCCCAGCCCGGACTCCTCGACCACCCGCTCCGCGGACAGCTTCACGCGGTAGTAGCCCAGCGGGATCCGATCCACCCCCACGATGGAGATGAACACCAGGTGCGGGGTGCCGGCACGCCGCGCGGCGTCCACGAGCGTCCGGGTGATCTCGACGTCGGCGGCGCCGCGCGTCGTCGCGCAGTGCACGATCGCATCGGCCCCCGCGACCGCGCCGTCGACCCCGGCCCCGCTGCTGAGATCCGCCACCACGCTGGCCGCGCCGGGTCGCCTGCTCGCCACCCGCACCTCGTGCCCGCCGTTGCGCAGCCGGGCGACGACCGCGCGGCCGAGGGTCCCGGTGCCACCGGTGACGAGAACGCGTCCCATCGCGTTACCTCGCGTTGTGGAAGATGATGCCCAGCACGTGCCGGTCGCCGGTGTGGACGGCGCTGACGCCGTGGCGCAGCTGCACGCGGTGGTAGCCGCGCGTCCCGAGCCTGGGGCGGTGCCGGACCGCGAAGACCACCGCCTGGCCGAGCCCGGGGCGGGCGACCATCGGCCGGGACTGCTGCCGCGGCCGCTGCTCGACGAACACGCTCTCCCCGCCGGTGAAGTCTGCGTCCGGGGTGCTCAGCATGATCAGCAGTTGCAGCGGGAACGTGAGGTCGCCGTAGACGTCCTGGTGCAGGCAGTTGTAGCCGCCCGGGCCGTAGCGCAGCACCAGCGGTGTGGGCTTGTGCTGGCCGAGGCCCGCGCACTCGGCGAGCAGGCCGTCGAGGTCTCCGGGGTAGCGCCGCTCACCGAGCCGGTCGGCCCAGCGGTTCGCGATCCGCGCGGTCGGCGGGTACAGCGCGGCCCGCAGACCCTGCACCAGCGGCGGGAGTGGCTCGCGGAAGTACCGATAGCTGCCCTCTCCGTAGGCGTGTCGGGCCATGACGACGGTGCTGCGGAACCGCTCGTCGTCGTCGAACATGTCCCTGACCTGGGTGCACTGCTCCGGGGTGAGCAGCGGCGGGGTCATCGCGAAGCCGGACTCGTCGAGCGTGGCCTCCAGCATGGGCCAGTCAAGCTGGTCGAGGGCGGGCAGCGCGACGCCGGCCGGTGCGGTGCTCATCGAGATCCTCCCTGTCGGACGTCTGTTGCTGCGGAGAACCGGATACCATCCTCGCCTTGCTGGTCGATGCGACGTGCCGGAGGGTCGTGAGGACGCGGGTGAGAAGCTCAGTCACGGGAACCCCGCTCCCCGGAGCGGGATCGGACGCCGGATAGCCTCGGTGAGCCAGCAGATGGACGTGCTGAAGATCGCGGGATTCGCCGCCGGCGCCTCGCTGCCGCTGGTGGTCGGGGGGGCGGTCGGGGTGCTGTGGCGCCCGCCGCGGTGGTTGCTCGCCACCGCTCTCGGCTTCGCCGCTGGCGCGCTCATCTCGGCGGTGGCGTTCGAGCTCGTCGAGGAGAGCTACCGCAGCGGCGGCGCGCTGCGCGCCGGGCTCGGATTCCTGGCGGGGGCAGTGGTGTTCGTGGTCATCGACACCGTGCTGGATCGGGTGACGGGCAGCAACCCGACCGGGTTGGCGTTGCTAGCCGGGGTGACCCTCGACGGCGTTCCGGAGAACACCGCGCTGGGGGTGTCCTTGACCACCGCGGGGAGTGTCGCACTCCTGGTCGCCGTGTTCGCGAGCAACTTCCCCGAGGCGCTGGCTGGGGCGGCGAGCATGCGCGAGGCCGGACACTCCCGCCTCGGGGTGGTCGGTCTGTGGGCGGGAGCGACGGTACTGCTGGCGGTCGCGGTGGTGCTCGGCCGGCTTACGTTCAGTGGCGCCTCGCCGCAGCAGCTGGCCCTGCCCCTGGCGTTCGCCGGGGGTGCGGTGTTGGCATCGGTGATCGACACCCTGGCGCCGGAAGCGTTCCGCAGCGGCTGCCCACTGGTCGCGCTGGCCAGCGCGGCCGGGTTCTTCACCGCGTTCGTCCTCAGCGCGTGAGCCCGATCTTGTCTGTCCGGATGATGCTCAGCGGCCCCGCCGTCGCGGCCGAGCTGCAGGAGGCGGCCAGCCCTGTCGTCGACCGGGCAGCTGGCCCACCAAGCGCACCATGCGTGACACGGCCGGGATGACGCAGCACGCTGCCGCCGTCGAACGGGAGATCGGCCCGCAGCTCGCCTCGCTGGGTTCCCCTGCCTTTGCCGAGGCCGTCGCGGCCGTTCAGGGCAGGAGACCCGGCCCGGGTCGGCGAGGCACCGGGCTCAGCCGGTGCGGGCCACCAGGTAGTCGGCGAGCGAGGCGAGCGCGTCGCGGGCGGCGCACTCCGGAAGCACCGCCAGCTCGGCGCGGGCCCGGTCGGCGTAGGAGTGCAGCGTGCTCATCGCCTGCTTCAGGGCACCGGAACCGCGGAGCAGCTCCAGCGCCTCCGCCACCAGCGCGTCGTCACCGAGCGGCTCAGCGAGCAGCTCGCGCAGCCGGTCGCTGACCGGGCCCTGCTCGCGCAGCGCGTAGAGCACCGGCAGGGTGCGCACGCCCTCCCGCAGATCGGTGCCGGGGATCTTGCCGGACTCCGCCGCCGGCGAGGCGATGTCGATGATGTCGTCGGAGATCTGGAACGCGGTGCCGATGACGTCGCCGAACCGGCGCAGCGCTGAGACCCGCTCCTCGGGCGCGCCGGAGAACATCGCTCCGTAGCGGCCCGCGGTGGCGATCAGCGAGCCGGTCTTCTCGGCCACCACCTCCAGGTAGTGCTCCACCGGGTCCGCGCCCTCGGCAGCTCCCAGCGTCTCCCGCATCTGGCCGGTCACCAGCTCGGCGAACGTGGTGGCGATGATCCGCACCGCCTCGGGCCCGAGGTCGGCGACGATCCGGGAGGCGTGCGCGAACAGGAAGTCCCCGGTGAGGATCGCGACCGTGTTGTCCCACCGCGCGTTGGCGCTCACCGCTCCCCGGCGCATGGTCGCCTCGTCCATCACATCGTCGTGGTAGAGGGTGGCGAGGTGCACCAGCTCCACCACCGCGGCCGCGCGCACCACGTCAGCGGAGCTGTGCGGCTCACGGACGGGTCCGAACTGGCCCGCGAGGAGGGTGAACATGGGCCGGAACCGCTTGCCGCCGGCGTCGACGAGGTGCAGCGAGGTCTCGGTCAGGAAGTGGAACTCGCTCTGCACCTCCCGATGCAGCAGCTCCTCGACTCGCACCAGGCCGCGCTCCAGCGCAGTGCGCAGCTCAGGGTCGGCGAGCTCAATCCCGGCAACCCGGTCGTGCGTTGACCGACTCATCCGCTCATCTCCACCTCCGGACCTGGGTCTCAGGAGGCGAAGCCTCCCAGGGCCGCCCAGTCGAGGGCGAAGCCGGGCAGCACCCCCAGCAGCAGCGTGACGACCACGCCGAGGGTGATCGCTGCGGTGGCGAACGCTCCGGGCACGCTGACCGTCGGCCCGTCGGCAGCGGGCTCGCTGAAGTACATCAACACCACGACCCGGATGTAGAAGAAGGCCGCCACGGCGCTGGCCACCAGCGCGATCACCACCAGCGGCGCCATCCCGTCGGCGAGCGCGGCGGAGAACACCGCGAACTTGCCGGTGAAACCGCTGGTGAGCGGGATGCCGGCCAGCGCGAACAGCAGGAACGCGAAGACTCCGGCGGTCAGCGGCGACCGCTTCGCCAGGCCGGCCCACTGTGACAGGTGGGTCGCCTCGCCCTCGGCGTCGCGCACCAGGGTCACGACGCCGAACGCGGCCAGCGTGGTGAAGCCGTAGGCGAGCAGGTAGAACAGGGTGCCGGACAGCCCCTGCTCGGTGAGCGCGATGGCCCCGACCAGGATGAACCCGGCGTGCGCGACCGACGAGTAGGCGATCATCCGCTTCACGTCGGTCTGGGTCAGCCCCAGCACGGCACCGATCACCATGGACGCGATCGCGATGCCCCACAGCAGGCCGCGCCAGGTCCAGCTGGTCGTCTCGAACCCGACGTTGAGCACCCGCAGGATCGCGCCGAAGGCCGCGACCTTGGTGCATGCCGCCATGAACGCGGTCACCGGCGTCGGAGCGCCCTGGTACACGTCCGGCGTCCAGGTGTGGAACGGGCCGACGGACGCCTTGAACATCAGGCCGATCACCAGCAGGGCGAGCCCGCCGAAGAGCAGGGTGTCCGAGCGCAGGCTGCCCCCGGACGCCTCGGCGATGGCCGACAGCGTCACCGAGCCGGCGTAGCCGTAGAGCAGTGCCACCCCGTAGAGGAAGAACGCGGAGGAGAAGGCACCGAGCAGGAAGTACTTGACCGCGGCCTCCTGGCTCAGCAGCCGGTGCCGGCGCGCCAGCGCGCACATCAGGTACAGCGGCAGGCTCAGCACCTCCAGCGCGATGAACATCGTGAGCAGGTCGTTGGCCGCGGTGAAGACCATCATCCCGCCCAGGGAGAACAGGAAGAGCGGGAAGACCTCGGTCTGCATGTCGGTGGCGAGCATGGTGTCCGCCCCGCCCCGCTGTCCCGCCACGTTCTGTGCGCGGTCCTGCGCCGTGCCGGGACGGACCGCGGCATCCGCCGCGAAGGCACCGCCGGGCTCCACGGTGCGATCGGCGATGAGCAGCAGCGCCCCCAGCCCGAGGGCGAGCAGGGTCCCCCACAGGAAGAGCGCGGGGCCGTCCACCGACAGCGTGCCGGCGAGGGTCACCACGTCGGTGCGGTCCCCGGCCAGCTGCAGGCCGAGCGCCACCCCGGCCGCGGCGAGCGCGAGCAGCGTCAGCGTCACCTGCACCGGCCAGCGCTGGTGCCGCGGGAAGAACGCCTCGACCAGCACGCCGGCGCACGCCGCACCAAGCACCACCAGGACGGGTGCAACGGCACCGTAGTCGATCGCCGGCGCCTGGACCTGCTGGGCCTGCGCCAGGATCTGCTCAGCGAGCACCTCAGCTCCCTTCCTGTACGGCCACCGGATCGGAGAGCCCGACCTCGCTGAGCGTCGCCTGCACCGCCGGGTTGATCACGTCCAGCACCGGCTGCGGGTAGAACCCGAGCCCCAGGATCAGCACCACCAGCGGCGCGAGCACCGCCACCTCCCGCACCGACAGGTCCGGGAACCGCGCCCGCGCGCGCTCGGTGGCCACGTCCGGGTCTGTCGCGGCTCCGGGTGCGTCTGCCAGCACGGCGGCGCCGCGCAGCGGCCCGGTCATGGTGCGCTGGTACACCCAGAGCACGTACAGCGCGGCCAGGATGATGCCGCTGCTGGCCAGGACGGTGTACACCGGCTCCCGCGGGAACGACCCGATCAGCACCAGGAACTCCGAGACGAAGGAGTTCGTGCCCGGCAGCGCGAGCGAGGAGAGCCCCGCGAGCAGGAACGTCCCGGCGAGCACCGGCGCCAGCTTGGCCACCCCGCCGTAGTCGGCGATGAGACGGGACCCACCGCGGGCCATCAGCATCCCGACGACGATGAACAGCATCCCGGTGGAGATGCCGTGGTTGACCATGTAGAGCACCGCGCCGGCATGCGCCTGGGTGGAGAACGCGAAGACGCCCAGCGCCATGAAACCGAAGTGCGCCACCGAGGTGTAGGCGACGAACCGCTTCATGTCCGACTGCCCGACGGCGAGCAGGGCGCCGTAGAGGATCCCGACCACGGCCAGCACCAGCACCAGCGGCGCCAGCTGCCGCGACGCGTCCGGGAACAGTGGCAGGCAGTAGCGCAGGAAACCGTAGATGCCGACCTTGTCCAGCAGGCCGACCAGGAGCACCCCGGCGCCGACCGGGGCCTCGGCACCGGCGTCGGGCAGCCAGGTGTGCAGCGGCACCAGCGGCGCCTTGATCGCGAAGGCGACGAAGAACCCGAGGAACAGCCAGATCTGGGTGCTCTCCGGGATGTCGGACGCGATCGTCACCAGCGTCGCCCAGTCGAACGTGCCCTGCCCGAGCTGATCGGAGCTGACGACGAACACCCCGATGACGCTCGCCAGCATCACCAGCCCGCCGAGCAGCGAGTACAGGAAGAACTTCACTGCGGCGTACTGCCGGCGCGGCCCGCCGAAGCGCCCGATGAGGAAGTACATCGGGACGAGCATGACCTCGAAGAACAGGTAGAACAGGAAGACGTCGGTGGCTGTGAAGACCCCGATCAGCATCGACTGGGTGGCGAGCAGCAGCGAGTAGAAGCCCGCTGCGGTCCGGCCCTCGGGGAGCTTCTCCTCCCACGACGCGCCCATCACGACAGGCACCAGCACGCCGATCAGCGCGATCATCACCAGCGCGATGCCGTCGACGCCGAGGGCGAACCGCGCCCCGAACGCCGGGATCCACTCGACCGACAGCGGCAGCTGCAGCCGGTCCCCGCCGGGGTCGAAGGCGAACCAGGCGAACCCGGCGAGCACGAGCTCCCCGAGCGCGACGAGCAGCGCGGTGGCCTTGGCCAGCCTCGGGGTGGAGCGCATCAGCGCCACCACGAGGCTGCCGAGCAACGGGAGCAGGAGCAGCGCGAGCAGCACGAGGCTGCCGTTGGACACGGTGCTGCTCATCTACAGGCTCACCGCCAGCAGCGTGGCGATCACCAGGACCGACCCTCCCAGCATTCCGAGGGCATAGGAGCGCACGAAGCCGGTCTGCAACCTGCGCACCCGGCCCGACGTCCCGCCCAGCAGCGCCGCGGTGCCGTTGACCAGCCCGTCGACGCCCTTGTTGTCCATGAACACCAGCGCCCGGGTCACCCAGGTGCCCGGCCGCGCGATGAGTGCCTCGTTGATCGCGTTCCCGTACAGGTCCGCGCGGGCGGCGCGCACCGGCAGCGACACCCGCTCCGGGCGCTGCACCGGCACCCGGCGGCGCCCGACCACGAGGTAGGCCACCAGCGCCCCGGCCGCCGAGAGCGCGACCGTGAGCAGCGGCACCAGCTCGTGCGGGATCGGACTCGCGTCGACGGCGATCTCGGGGCCGAGCGATGGCTCCAGCCAGCTCAGCAGCCGGTCGCCGCCGTAGAGCAGGTAGCCCGCCCCGGCCGACCCGGCGGCCAGCAGCACCATCGGCAGCCACATCACCGGGGGGGACTCGTGCGGGTGGTACTCGGCGCCGTCTTCGGTGCGCAGGTCCTGCCAGCGCCTCTCACCGAAGAACGTCATCAGCACCAGTCGGGTCATGTAGAAGGCGGTGAGCGCGGCGGCGAGCAGCGCGATCCCGCCGAACGTCCAGCCCTGCCAGCCGCCCTCGTCGAACGCGGCCTCGATGATCGCGTCCTTGGAGTAGTAGCCGGACAGGAACGGGAAGCCGATCAGCGCGAGGTAGCCCACGCCGAACGTGACGAACGTGATCGGCAGGTATCGCGCGAGCCCACCCATCCGGCGCATGTCGACCTCGTCGTGCATCGCGTGCATCACCGACCCGGCGCCGAGGAACAGCCCGGCCTTGAAGAACCCGTGCGTCAGCAGGTGCAGGATCCCGAACGCGTAGCCGGCCGGCCCGAGCCCCACCGCGAGGATCATGTAGCCGATCTGGCTCACCGTGGAGTACGCGAGCACCTTCTTGATGTCGTCGTAGGCGCAGCCGATGATCGCGCCGAGCAGCAGCGTGATCGTGCCGATGATCGCGACGATCAGCCGGCCGGTCTCGGTGAGGTCGTAGAGCGGGTTGCACCGGGCGATGAGGTACACCCCGGCGGTCACCATGGTCGCGGCGTGGATCAGCGCCGAGACCGGGGTGGGGCCCTCCATGGCGTCGGGCAGCCACGCCTGCAGCGGGAACTGGCCGGACTTCCCGCAGGCCCCGAGCAGCAGCAGGATCGTGATCGCCAGCATGGTGGCGCCGTCGATCTCACCGGCCCGGGCGAACACCTCGGTGTACTGCGTGGTGCCCAGCTCCCGGAACAGCAGGAAGATCGCCAGCAGCAGGCCGACGTCGCCGACCCGGTTCATCAAGAAGGCCTTCTTCGCTGCGGTCGCGGCCGAGGGCCGGCCCTGGTACCAGCCGATGAGCAGGTAGGACGCGAGGCCCACGCCCTCCCAGCCAAGGTAGAGCGTGACGAAGCTGTCGCCGAGCACCAGCACCAGCATCGCCGCGACGAACAGGTTGAACTGGCCGAAGAACCTGCGCCGGCCGGGGTCGTCGCTCATGTACCCGATCGAGTAGACGTGGATCAGCCCGCCGACCCCGGTGATGAGCAGCACGAAGGTGAGCGAGAGCGGGTCCAGCCGGATGCCGAAGTCCACCTGCAACGCCTCGACGCCGATCCAGGTGCCGAGGCTGAGCTCGCGCACCCGCTCCTCGGCGGGCAGGCCGAGGGACTGGACGAACAGCGCGACGCCGAGGCCGAACGCGCCCAGCACGGTCGCGCAGCCGAGCAGGTGGCCCCAGCGGTCGGTGCGGCGCCCGCCGACGAGCAGCACCAGCGCGCCGAACGCCGGCAGCGCGACCAGCAGCCAGGCGTACTGGCCGAGTCCCTCGACGGGCAGCACGTCCACGCGTTCCCCTTCAGTACTTCAGCAGGTTCGCGTCGTCGACCGAGGCCGAGCGGCGCGTCTTGAAGATCAGCATGATGATGGCGAGACCGACCACGACCTCGGCTGCCGCGACGACGATGACGAAGAAGGCAATGATCTGCCCGTCCAGCGTGCCGTTGATGCGAGCAAAGGTGACCAGGGTCAGGTTCACCGCGTTGAGCATCAGCTCGATGCACATGAACACGACGACGGCGTTGCGGCGCACCAGCACGCCGACCGCGCCGATCGAGAACAGCAGCGCGGAGAGCAGGAGGTAGTAGGTGGGGTTCATCGCTGCGGGTCGTTCTCACCGGCCGGGCGCGGCATGGGATCGCCGGAGGAGTCGGCCGCCACCTCGGGCCCGCGCAACGCGTAGGAGTCCGCCTGATGCGCGGCATCGCTCACGCTGAACACGTCCGCGTCCAGGCTCTCCCGGGTGGTGGCCTCGATGATGTCCGACAGCGACTCTCGCGCCACCGTCCCGTCCGGCAGCAGGGCCGGGGTGGCCACCGAGTTGCCGGTGGCGAACACACCCGGGCCGGGCAGCGGTGACATCCGTTCCCCCCGGATCCGGGCCTCCACCCGCTCCCGCTGGGTGGGCCGCTTGGCGCGGTCCCGGTTGGTGAAGGCCAGCACCATCGCCCCCACCGCAGCCGTGATGAGCAGCGCCGAGGTGAGCTCGAACGGGAAGAGGTAGTCGGTGAACAGGCGCCGCCCGATGTTCGCGGTGTTGCCCCCACCGGTGGTGTTCTGCGCGAGCAGGCCCACCGGCGCGACATCGGCGAGCGACCGGCCCACCCCGCCCACCAGCAGCGCAGCGAAGCCGACCCCGGCGAGCAGCCCGGCGACCCGCTGGCCGGGCAGCACCTCGACCATCGAGTCAGAGCCATCCCGGCCGACCAGCATCAGCACGAACAGGAACAGCATCATGATCGCGCCGGTGTAGACGATGATCTGTACGAAGCCCAGGAACGGCGCCTGCTGCACCATGTAGAAGGCACCCAGGCACAGCATGGTGAGCACCAGCCACAGCGCGGAGTGCACCGCGCTGCGGGCCAGGACCATCGCCAGCGCAGCAGCCAGCGCCAGCGGTCCGAGAACCCAGAACACGACGGCCTCGCCGGTACCCACCACGTCCGCCGGGACGGCTGGCGCCTGGGCGAGCACGGCTGCGAGCAGGCTCACCGCACCTCCTCGCCCACCGTGCCGTGCTCCGGTTCGAGGTGCGGGCCCTGCACGTAGTAGTCCTGCTCGGTCTCCCCCAGGCGCATCGGGTGCGGCGGCTGCTCCATGCCCTCCAGCAGGGGGGCCAGCAGCTCCTCCTTGGTGTAGATCAGGTCCTGCCGGTTGTCGTCGGCGAGCTCGTAGTCGTTGAGCATGGTCAGCGCCCGGGTGGGGCAGGCCTCGACGCACAGCCCGCAGAGGATGCACCGCAGGTAGTTGATCTGGTAGACCTCGCCGTAGCGCTCGCCCGGGGAGTACCGCTCCTGCTCGGTGTTGTCCGCACCCTCGACGTGGATCGCGTCCGCCGGGCAGGCCCACGCGCAAAGCTCGCAGCCCACGCACTTCTCCAGCCCGTCCGGGTGCCGGTTCAGCTGGTGGCGGCCGTGCCACCGCGGGGCGGTGATCTTCTTGACCTCGGGGTACTCCTCGGTGACGACCTTCTTGAACATCGTCGAGAAGGTGACGCCGAAACCCTTGACGGGATCAAACACTCCCATCGGTCTCCTCCTTCGGTCCTGCGGTGACCACGGCGGGTTGGCGCTCGGCAGCGGCCACCGCGGCGCGGCGGTCCGGCACCGGCGGAACCACCAGGTCCAGCGGCGGCAGCGGGTAGTCCGACCCCGCGGTGTGCACCTGGTCGGCGTCCTCGTCCGCGGGTCGACGCTCCGGCAGCAGCAGCGCCACCACCACCAGCACTACGAGCAGGATCCCGCCACCGACGAGGATCTGGGTGCCGGTGACCTCGGCGCCCCGCAGCGCGCGGGCACCCGCCACCAGCACGATCCACGCCAGGCTGACCGGGACCAGCACCTTCCAGCCCAGTCGCATGAACTGGTCGTAGCGCATCCGCGGCAGCGTTCCCCGCAGCCAGACGAACACGAACAGCACCGCGAGCGTCTTGCCGAGGAACCACAGCGGGGTCCACCAGCCGCTGTCCAGCGCGCCGTCCGCGATCAACGTCAGCGGCCACGGGGCGTGCCACCCGCCGAGGAACAGCGTCGTCGCCATCGCCGAGACGGTGACCATGTTGATGTACTCGGCGAGGAAGAACAGGGCGAACTTCAGTGACGAGTACTCGGTGTGGAAGCCACCCACCAGCTCGGACTCCGCCTCGGGCAGGTCGAAGGGGGCCCGGTTGGTCTCGCCGACCATCGACACGCAGAAGATCGCGAAGCTCGGGAAGAGCAAAAAGGCGAACCACCACTGCTCGCCCTGCGCGGCGACGATGTCCGCGGTGGACAGCGAGCCGGCGTAGAGGATCACGCCGACGATGGAGAGCCCGAGCGCGATCTCGTAGGAGATCACCTGCGCGGCCGAGCGCAGCGCGCCGAGCAGCGGGTACGGCGAGCCCGACGACCAGCCGGCGAGCACGATGCCGTAGACGCCGATCGACGAGGCGGCCAGGAACACCAGCACGCCCACCTGCAGGTCGGCGACCTGCAGCAACGTCTGCTCACCGAGGATCGACACCTGGCCGCCGATGGGCACCACGGAGAACGCGACGAACGCGGGGATCGTGGAGATCACCGGCGCCAGGAAGTACACCCACTTGTCGGCCAGGACCGGCCGGATGTCCTCCTTGAACGCCAGCTTCAGCCCGTCGGCGAGCGACTGCAGCAGCCCGAACGGGCCGTGCCGGTTCGGGCCCGGTCGATGTTGCATCCGGCCGACCACCCGGCGCTCGAACCAGATCAGGAACAGGGTCATGACCATGAGCAGCGCGAAGACGGCCACGACCTTGATCGCCGTGAGCCAGAACGGGTCGTCGGCGAGGATCTCGCCGGGTGTCATGGCCGGTCTCCCTGAGTCGGTGGACGGTCGAGCGTCGACGGGTCTGGGTCTGGATCCGTTCTCCCGGTGGCGGTAACCGTCACCACCGCGCCGTGCCCCACGCCGAGACTGCGCCGGACAGTAGCCGGTCCGGAGTTGGCCGGAAGCCACACCACCCCGCGGGGCAGCTCCGCGGACTCGGCCGGCAGGCTCACCGCGCCCCGTTCGGTGGCCACCGTGATGGTGTCACCCCAGCTCACCGCGAGGTCGGCGGCGGTGGCCGGCGACAGCAGCGCGGTCACCGGCCGTGCGGTGCCGGCCAGGTGCGGCTCGCCGTCCTGCAGCGAGCCGTTGTCGAGCAGGCGACGCCAGGTGGCCAGCACCGCTTCCCCGGCCCCGGGGCGCGGCGGCGCCGGTGCCGGGACCTGCGGGCCCGGCATCCGGGGCCCGCGGT
>DASQWR010000067.1:0-10279 GCA_035640155.1 Pseudonocardiaceae bacterium | reverse complement strand
GTGTGCGCTTTCCGGTGGGCCAACCCGATCGCTACCGGCACCAGCAGCACGAACGCCGGCAGCAGCAGCCGGGCCTTGGTGTTCATCAACCCGCCCGTCCCCAGGTCCATCACGAGCACTCCGACCGCGTAGCCGACCAGTGGCCACGCCGGGGTGCGGACCCAGGCCAGCGCGCATGTCACGAGCAGCGCCACCGCGCCAGCGAGCACCGCCACGGTGACTACCTCGAGCACCGACGGCGCGGTCACCAGTACATCGCTGGTGAAACGCCGCGTCGAGGCCCCACCGTCGAATGCCAGGTCCCACCCACGCCGCTGCAGCGTGAACCAGCCGTCCCACTCGCCGGTCCGCAGCGCGACGAACCCCAGGTACGTTGCCAGCCCGAGCGGAGCGAGCACGGCGGCCGCCCACGGCCGCCACGAGTCCCGGTCCCGCGCGATCGCCACGAGGGCGGCCAGCCCGACCGCCGCGATCAGCGCCGCCGCGGTGGGGCGCACCAACCCGGCTGCGGCGCAGCAGGCACCGGCGAGCACCCACTGCCGCCGCAGGACCCCGACCAGCGCCCACCCCGCGAGCGCGCAGAACAGCGTCTCGGAGTAGGCCATCGAGAACACCACGCCCATCGGGGCGGCGGCGACCAGCGCGACCAGCACCAACCCCGCGCGGCGTGAACCACCGGGAACGTGCTCGGCGAGGCGCACCAGCGCGTAGGCGAACGCGATGCCGGAGACAACCGAAACGGCCAGTGCCGCCGCCGTGGCACTCACGCCGGGCAGCCCTGCCACCGCCGCCACCAGCGCCGGGTAGCCGGGGAAGAAGGCGAGGGCGGTATCCGGGCCGCGCCGACCGAAGCGATCGGTCATCTCGGCGGGCACGCCATCGTAGCCGCCGCTGGCGAGTCCGATGAACCACTGCCCGTCCCAGGAGGTGAGTTCGGCAGTGACCGAGCTTCCGGTGGCCGAGCTCATCCAGACGAGGACGAGCAGCCCGATGTGGCGGACCGCCAGGTACACCAGCGCGGGCTGCCCCACCGTCCGCCGCCGGTAGGGTTGAGCGCCGACAGGACGAAGCCGAGGGACGAAACCGGAACGCGACGGCACCGGACCGGCAGGCAGACTCGGGGACAGGAGGCCGTGGTGGCGCTCGTCGTCCAGAAGTACGGCGGCTCATCGGTCCAGAACGCGGAGCGGATCCGGAAGGTCGCTGACCGCATCGTGGAGACCCGGGGCGACGGTAACGAGGTCGTGGTCGTGGTGTCGGCGATGGGAGACAGCTCTGACGAGCTGCTCGAGCTGGCTAACTCGGTCTCGCCGGAACCGCACCAGCGGGAGCTGGACATGCTGCTGACCGCGGGCGAGCGCATCTCGAACGCCCTGGTCGCGATGGCGGTGCACGCGAACGGCGTGGATGCGCGCTCATTCACCGGCTCGCAAGCCGGGGTCATCACCACCTCCGCACATGGCAAGGCGCGGATCATCGACGTCACTCCGAGCCGGGTCCGGGACGCGCTGGACGAGGGTGCGGTGGCGCTGGTCGCCGGTTTCCAAGGCGTCTCCCAGGACACCCGGGACGTCACCACGCTCGGGCGCGGGGGCTCCGACGTCACGGCTGTGGCGCTGGCCGCGGCACTCGAGGCCGACATCTGCGAGATCTACACCGACGTGGACGGGGTGTACACCGCGGACCCGCGCATAGTGTCCGATGCGAAGAAGTTGGACACCGTGACGTACGAGGAGATGCTCGAGATGGCGGCGTGCGGCGCCAAGGTGCTGATGCTGCGCTGCGTCGAGTACGCCCGCCGCAACAATGTCGCCATCCATGTCCGCTCGTCCTACAGCGACAAGTCCGGGACGATCGTCTTCGGATCAGTGGAGGACCTCACCGTGGAACGGGCCATGCTCACCGGCGTCGCGCATGACCGGTCCGAGGCGAAGATCACCGTGACCGGGGTGCCGGACGAGCGGGGCAAGGCGGCTCAGATCTTCCGCGTGGTGGCCGACGCGGAGATCAACATCGATATGGTGCTGCAGAACATCTCGCACCTGTCCACCGGCCGCACCGACGTGACGTTCACGCTGCCCCGGTCCGACGGGGAGCGTGCGGTGGCGGCGTTGCGGGGCGTGCAGTCCGGCATCGGCTTCACCGACGTGCTCTATGACGACCACGTCGGCAAGGTGTCGCTGATCGGCGCCGGGATGCGGTCGCACCCGGGTGTCACCGCGGGCTTCTGCGAGGCGCTCGCCGAGGCGGGCATCAACATCGACATCATCAGCACATCGGAGATCCGCATCTCGGTGCTGATCCGCGAGGAGCAGCTGGACACCGCAGTGCGGGCGATCCACGGGGCGTTCGATCTCGGCGGTGACGAGGAAGCCGTGGTCTACGCCGGGACGGGACGGTGATCGGCGTGGGCCCGGGTGCGGGTGTCCCGCAGGACCCGGCGCCGACACTGGCCGTCGTGGGTGCGACCGGAGCCGTCGGCACCGTCATGATCGGCATCATCAACGACCGTCCCAGCGTGCCGTGGGGCGAGATCCGGCTGATCGCCTCGGTCCGCTCGGCCGGCAAGAGGATCACGGTGCGCGGTGAGGAACGTACCGTTGTCGAGCTCGCGCCGGAGGCGTTCGACGGTGTGCACATCGCGATGTTCGACGTTCCCGACGAGATCTCCGCGCAGTGGGCGCCGGTCGCCGCCGAGCGGGGTGCGGTCGCGGTGGACAACTCGGGTGCGTTCCGGATGGATCCTGACGTGCCGCTGGTGGTCCCCGAAGTCAACGCGGCGAGTGCGGCGACCAGGCCGAAGGGGATCATCGCAAACCCGAACTGCACGACGCTGTCGATGATGGCGGCACTGGGTGCGCTGCACCGCGAGTTCGGGCTCAGCGAGCTGGTGGTGGCGAGCTACCAGGCCGCGTCGGGTGCGGGCCAGGAAGGCATCGACCGGCTCTACGCCGAGCTCGCCGCTGTCTCCGGCAAGGACCTGGGGGTGCGCGGCGGGGATGTCGCGGAGGCGCTGACCGCCGCCGGGCTGCCGGCCGGGTCGCCCTTCCCTGCCCCACTGGCGATGAACGTGGTGCCGTGGGCCGGCTCCCTCAAGGAGGACGGCTGGGCGTCGGAGGAGCTCAAGGTCCGCAACGAGTCACGCAAGATCCTCGGGATCCCGGACCTCAAGGTCTCCGCGACCTGCGTGCGGGTTCCGGTGGTGACCACGCACGCGCTGGCCGTGCACGCGACGTTCGAGCGGGAGGTCACCGTGGAGGCGGCGCGAAACGTCTTCGAGGCGCAGCCGACGATCGTGCTGCGAGACGACCCCGCCGCCGGGGTGTGGCCGACACCCGCCGCGGTGGTGGGATGCGACCCGACCTACGTGGGCCGCCTCCGCCAGGCGCTGGACTTTCCCGACACACTGGACTTCTTCGTGTGCGGGGACAACCTGCGCAAGGGCGCAGCGCTCAACACCTACGAGATCGCCGAGATGCTCGTCAGCTGAGTGGCGAGTGACGCGTGGGCGCCGGCCCGTGTTCGCCACTCAGGCGTGCGGGTCCTCCCAGGCATGCCCCAGCGCCGTCGCGATCCGGTCGGCGGCCTCGCCAGCGGCGTCCAGCTCGACCGGCACGCCGGCCGCCCGCAGCCGTCCGGCGTAGGCGACACCCTCGTCGTGCAGCGGGTCGAACCCGGCGACGAGCACGAACGCGCCCGCCAGGTCGTCGGCGCGCAACGGCGAAGCGTCCGGGTCCGCGGGATCGGCGCCGGCGAGATAGCTGTCCCAGGACGCGCGCATCTCGTCGCGCTCCAGGCAGTAGCCGGTGGCGTAGCGCTCGTGCGACGGGGCGCCCATCGCGGCGTCGGTGGCGGGATAGGCGAGCACCTGCGGCCGCAGGTCCCGCCGGCGGCGGGCCACCGCGGTGGTGATCGACGCGCCGGACGAGTCGCCACCAACCGTCAGCCGCGTGGCGTCGCCACTGATCTCGCCCGCGTGATCGGTCACCCATCCGACGACGGCGAGTGCGTCGTCCACCGCGGCGGGGAACGGATGCTCCGGCGCGAGCCGGTAGTGCACCGAGACGACGCAGCCGGCGCGGTTGCTGAGCCGGCGGCACAGGGCGTCGTGCGAGTCCGGGCTGCCGACCATCCAGCCGCCGCCGTGCAGCCACACCAGCACCGGAACGGGTTGCGTCGACGGCTACTCCGGCCGACCAGCTGCCCGCCGCAAGGCCTCGATGTCGATCTTGCCCATGTCGAGCATGGCTTTCATGGCCGCTTGTGACTTCTCCGGGTCGGGATCGCTCACCAGCTCAGTCAGCGCGGTGGGGATGATCTGCCAGGACAAGCCGTACTTGTCCTTCAGCCAACCGCACGGGCCTTCCTCCCCGCCCTCGGAGAGCCTGCTCCAGAAGTAGTCGACCTCGTCCTGTGTCTCGCAGTTCACCTGGAACGAGATGGCCTCGGTGAACCTGAACTGCGGCCCACCGTTCAACGCGACGAACTTCTGCCCGTCCAACTCGAACGTGACAGTCATGACCGCGCCTTCAGGCCCGGGACCGGCCGCACCGTAGCGGGCGACGTCCAGAATCCTGGAGTTCTTGAAGACGGCGGTGTAGAAGTTCGCTGCCTCTTCGCCTTGGGTATCGAACCACAGGCATGGGGTGGCCTTCTGCATTGCTTCGTCCTCTCTCGATGCCTGCCCCCTGAGGGATTGCAGGGCTCGTTGTCAGGTCAGACAGCCGCCGGGGCAATCCGCTCCAGCGCCTCGCGGCAGCGCCTGCGCATTGCTTCCCGAGCGTCCGCGTCAGGGAGTTTCTCCAGGTGAGCGTGGAGCGCGGTCTTCCCGGACCCGGACTCAGTGAGCGCGATCTGGAGCGTCGCCGGTGCCGGCCAGTCCTCCGGCTGCGTCATATGCAGGCGCGCCCGATCCTGGTCGCTGACGGGCACGCCCACTGTCCCCACCTGCGTGATGCGGGTCCTGGTCTCCACGCTCACGTCATCCTCCTGTTCCTCGGTTCACTGGCTAAGACCGCGGGACGCGGCGAAACTCATCGCTCACGCATCGACTTGTCGGCGGCTTGCCATCTGCAGCAGCCGCCCAGTCGCCCGGCGTCCCCACTACACCCACGACAGGTCGTCGGGGACCGGTTCCCGATGTGAGCACCCGGTGGCAGCAGCTTGGCCCAAACCGGAGCGTCCGATGCGATCGGTAACCTTCGCGCATGGGCTGTGAACTCGTTGACCGCCTCCGTCGGGGGACGAGGGACGCGTTCTCCCCGTATCCGGTGCGCTTCGCATACCTGTTCGGCTCGCACGCCGGGGGCCGCGCCCGCGCCGACAGCGACGTCGACGTCGCCGTCGTGCTCGTCGACGGCCTGGCGCGCCGCGAGACCGAACGCATCGGGTCGCGATGCGCCGACGTCCTCAGCGCTGCCGCGGAGGTCGGCGGTATCCAGCTGACCGTCCTGAACGACGCCCCGGTGCGTTTCGTCGGGCGGGTGCTGCGGCAGCGGATCGTGCTCTACAGCCGCGATGAGCCCGGCCGAGTCGCCTACGAGTCCTTGCTCGGCCGGATGGCCGACGACGTCGAGATCTGGGCGGGGCCGATGGACCGCGAGCTGATCGCGGCGATCGCCGAAGGCAGGCGGTAATCGGTGGTCGACCCGCTGCGCGTCCAAACCCTGCTCGACCGTCTCGGCGCGGAGATCGCCGCGCTGCGCCGGCTCGCCAAGCGGGATACCGACGCGCTGCTCGCCGACGAGGACGTGCTCGCCGGCGTGAAGTACCGGTTCGTCGTCGCGATCGAAGCCTGCATCAACGTCGGTCGCCACCTGGTTGCCTCGGAAGGCCTGCGTGCACCGCGCGACTATGCCGACGTCTTCACCGTGCTGGGCGACAGCGGATTCCTCCCCGCCGACGTTGTGACCGAGCTGCGGGACACCGCCCGGTTCCGCAACCTGCTCGTACACGAATACGTCGCCGTCGACGACACCCGTGTGATCGAGATTCTGCACACCCGTGTTGACAACCTGCAGCGGTTTCGCGAGGCCCTTGCCGATGCAGCCCGCGCCGACAACGAGTAGCCGTAGTCGGTCGGCGCCCAGCACGCCGGTGAGTTCCAGCCGGGCCGCGGGCCTTGTAGCGGCAGTCCGAGCCGATTGAAGGCTACAGTCTCCCCGTGGCGGCGCGGCATCTCCTGCTCGACCTGGCTGGTGTGCTGTGCGGGTTCGACTCCACGGCGCGGCTTGAGCACCTCGCTGCCGTCTCGGGCCTCGAGACCGCCGAGGTCGATGAACGGCTTTACGGTTCGGGCATCGTGGACCAGTGTGACCGCGGCGAGCTTGATGCCGCCGACATCCGAGGTGTGCTGCGTGACCAGCTGGGACTGGACTGCGACGACCTTGACCTGGCGCGGCTGTGGGCATCAGCGTTCATCCCGGACGATCAGGTGCTCGCCGTCGTGGACAGCGTCGCGCCGGGCGTGACCCGCACCCTGTTGACGAACAACGACGCACTGCTGCGCGATACCCTGCCACTGGTGCTACCAGCGGTGCACGCCCGGATCGCGATACCCCTGTTCAGCGCCACCACCCGGGCCACCAAGCCGTCCCCGGCCGCCTACGCTGCGGCGCTGGTGGTGCTGGGCGCGGCTCCGGAGGATGTGCTGTTCGTCGACGACTCGGAGTCCAACGTCGATGGCGCCCGTCGGATGGGCATCGCCACCGTCCACTTCACCTCGGCCGAGTCGCTGCGCTCGGAGCTGGCCAGCGCGGGCCTGCTTGCCTGACGGCTCGTGCCGCTGCTGGCGCGGACTGCGCTGGATGGAGCTTGGAGATGATGATCGTGGATACCGGCGTCCTCCGTAACCCCGGCAACACATTCTCCCAATAGATCCCTGTAAGTTCGGCGCGCTAGGACATGTTACCCGATGGTGTTCGCCTCTAGGGCGGACACCTGACACTAGCTACTCGAACCTGCGCTGGTCTGCGGAAACAGATCGCAAAAACACGTTGTCGGGGTCCTGAGACGCTATTCGAACCGCTCTGACTGCTCGAACAGCTCCGCAAAGTGTGGGTGATCTTGTCGGATCGCGGTCAAGACGATGGCACGGGTGTGAAGGTCGTCCCAGAGAGTGTGATCCCCACGCGCATCGGCTCACGAGCGGCGGTCGTAAGCCGCATTGACGGGGCAGGTATGTGATGGTGGAGCCGCGGTGAGCCATTGGTGCATGTGCCTTGACGCTGGCTTCCTGGGAAGTAGGCGCTTTGTCGTGAGCGCGTCAGCTGGTCGCTGGGCTATGGGTGGTACCTGTGTTTGCTGTCATGGCTGCCGGCGCGCTCGGCAGCCATGATGCCATGATGGTGCCTGTTTAGCAGCAGTCGCAGTCACAGGTGCAGCCGTCGGTGGTGCATTCCTGGTCGCAGTTGTAGGGCAGAGTCGGCGTGTGCATGGCGGTCACCTCCCTTCCGTGGTCGGTGGGCACCAGGTGCCCGGGGTCAGGGGCGGACATTGCGCCGTGGGTAGTGCGTCGACCATGGCCACGATTTGTGCTCGTAGCTGTGCCAGGCGGGCCATTTCGGCGTCGAGTTCGGCCAGGCGCCGGCGCAACAGTTGCTCGGCCGGCTCGCACGGGCAGGCTCCGGTGTCCCGGATGGCGAGCAGGTCAGCGATGTTCTGCAGCCGCAGACCTAATCGCTGGGCGCCCTGGATGAACCTGAGCCGATCGACCGCATCGGTGTCATAAGCCCGGTAGCCGGCCGGGGTACGCGCTGGCGGTGGTAGGAGACCGGCTCGCTCGTAGTAGCGGACCGTGTCGGGCGTTAAGCCGACGGTCTTGGCCAGTTCCCCCACCCGCATACCTGGTGACTGTGGGGTCTTGGTGCTCATGGAACTCACGATAAACCTTGGACTGCACTCCAAAGTCAAGCCTGGGTAGAGGTAGGTCAGTGCTGGTGCGCGTTTCGGCTATCGTGGGTGTTCGGCGGTGGGGCCCGCCGTCCCGCCGAGGAGAGTCGGCTCGGGAGAACCGCGCAGCCTGGGCCGCCAACGGTCCCTACCAGTGCTGAACGTTGCTGGTAGGAGGCTGGGTATGGACTCGGAGAACACGCGTGTGGTGGCCGGTCTGGTTCATCCGGACGTGGATCTGCACGCGCCGGGGCAGCGCCGCGAGCTCGGTGAGCATCCGGTGGCGGTGCTGGGGTCGATCGCGGTGGGGGGGTGGTTGGATCGCTGGCCCGCTACGGGCTCGGCGTGATATTCCCTCGCGACCCCGGCGAGTGGCCGTGGGCGACGTGGGGCATCAACACTGCCGGATGCCTGCTGATCGGTGTGCTGATGGTGCTCCTCAGCGACATGGGGACTGGGCACCGGCTGCTGCGCCCGTTTCTCGGGGTCGGGGTGCTGGGCGGGTTCACCACGTTCTCACCGCCATGATCGACGTGCAGCAGCTGGTTGAGGAGGGCGCGGCGGGCCTCGGTCTGCTGTATCTGATGGCCACTGTGACCGCCGCGGTGATCGCGGTGATCACCGGTTCCGGGGCGACCCGGTGGGCGCTGGGGGCTGCGCAGCGGAAGGGAAAACGACCATGAAGCTGCAGGGCTCGGCCTTGCGCTTGACGATCTTCGTCGGCGAGTTCGACAAGTGGCACCACAAGCCGCTCTACACCGAGATCCTGCATAGCGCACACCAGGGCGACTAGCCGGGGCGACGGCGCTGCGTGGCGTGGAAGGCTACGGCGCCTCCAACCACATCCACACGGAGCGGATCCTGTCACTGTCGCAGGACCTGCCGATGGTGATCGTCATCATCGACGCGCTGGACAAGATCCGCGCGCTCCTGCCGCAACTCGACGAGCTGATCGGTGAGGGGCTGGTGATCCTCGACCCGGTTGAGGTGATCCGCTACGTCGGCCGCGGTCACGAGAGCAGCGTGTCGTGACCGTGCTGTGGGTGGCGCTGGGCGCCGCGCTCGGCGCACCCGCGCGGTACCTGCTGGACCGGGCAGTGCAGACCCGGCACGACTCGGTGTTCCCCTTCGGCACGCTGCTGGTCAACGTGATCGGTTCGCTGCTACTCGCGATTCTCGCCGCCCTACCCGCCGCCGGCCCGGTAATGGCGGTAGCAGGGACCGGGTTCTGCGGGGCACTGAGCACCTATTCGACGTTCAGCTACGAGACACTGCGCGCTGCTGGCGACCGTGCCCGGTTACTGGCCGCACTCAACGTCAGCATCAGCTTGATCGCGGGCCTGGGCACGGTCACTGCGGCATCGCCCTCGCGCAGGCCCATAGACGCACACGATTGCGACGATCCGGCCAGGCTCACCCCAACGCAGTCGATCAACCCCACCGTGAGGCAACCCCCGCGAACACCTGGCGCGTGCTTATGTGAACAGCGCTGACCTGCCAGAACAACTACTGAACTAAAACTGTCGGGGTGACAGGATTTGAACCTGCGACCTCTTCGTCCCGAAGCAATCCCGGCGGACATGCCCTGATTTGGGCGAAGCCAAACCGGGGTCTCATTTCCTCATCTGCGCAAACGCTCTGAGTGGGTCGCGCTGAGTCGGCCGGGGCCTGAACACGTTGGCCCCCGGTTTGGCCCCCGCTGGCCAGCGTGGGCATCCCGGTGTTCGTCACCGCGCACTGGATCCGCCAGACCTGGAAGTCCCGGCACGTCTCGCCGGCCGATGTGATGCGCATCGGGCTGGTGGTCGTGTCCTGGGTGCTGCTGATGGTCCACGTCGCGACCGGGCAGCCCGCCTGGGGTGTCGGAGCGCTTGGTGCTGATGTTGGTGTGGCTGCTCGGCGCCGTCGGCGAGCTGATCCGGGGGTGCGCCGATGAGCGCCCCGACAGCCTAGAAGTCCACGGCCCGACCGAGGCCCTGCTGGCCTGGTACCACCCAACCGCAGTGTCGGAAGGGCACTGTTGCGCTGCTGCACCGACATCATGAGGCCAGCATGCGCACCGGCCCGACAACGCGGCGGCCATGGTCCGCACGACGCTGCACGGCCACTCGACCTGGCACTCCGGCAGCGGCCACCCGCAGTACTCCCCGCCGCCGGGGTACAGCGCGGTGCACCCACGGCACCACACCCGGTGCTCCCGCGGCCCGGTGCACTCGCCGCTGGCCGCTCATGGGTGATCACCCAGTCGCCCTCCCAGCACTCCTCGTCCGCCAACGGCACCGGCCACGGCCGGTGCACGTCGAGATGCGCGTAGAGCCCGTCGCCGTGCGGCCAGTCGCCCTGCGGGCCGTGCTCCTGCGCGATCCGGTCCCGCAAGGCCGCCTCGAGT
>DASQWR010000066.1:0-17176 GCA_035640155.1 Pseudonocardiaceae bacterium | reverse complement strand
GCGGTGGAACCGCCCGGAGCAGTGGCACCTCACGCTCGCATTCCTCGGCGAGGTCGGCGACGCAGCGCGCGGCGACGTGGCCAACCGGCTCGAGCGCGCCGCCCGGCGCCACCCCCCGCTGCCGCTGTCCTTCGCCGGCGGCGGCCGCTTCGGCGGCCGCGTGCTGTGGACGGGCGTGCGGGGTGACGGGAATGCCTTGCGCCGGCTCGCCGAGTCGGTGCGCGCGGCCGCCCGGCGAGCTCGCCTGCCCGTCGAGGAGCGTCCGTACCGCCCACACCTCACCCTGGCCCGCGCCGCCGACGTCGAGCTGCGAGCGCTCGTCGAGCGACTGGCATCGTTCGAGGGGCAGGAGTGGGTGGCCGAGGAGTTGCACCTCGTCCGGAGCCATCTCGGCGCCGGCCCCGGCGGGACGGCGCTGTACGAGCCGCTCGCCTCGTGGCCCCTCGGTGCCGCTGCCGGAAGGCTCGATCGGGAAGACGCGCCTGCCCGACGTCGATGACGTCAGCGAAGTACTCGCGATCACCGAGGGAGACAGCTACCGGTGATCGCGGTCGACGCGAGCTTGCTGGTTTACGCCCACGTCACTGCCTACCCGCAGCACGACGGTGCCCGGCAGTGGATCGAGGAGCAGTTGGCCGGTTCGGTTCGGGTCGGTCTGCCGTGGGCAAGCCTGCTCGCCTTCATGCGCCTGGTCACCAACCCGCGCCTGTTCTCCGAACCCGAGTCGATCATCGAAGCGTGGGAGCAGGTCGAAGCATGGCTCGACGCGGCCCCGGTGTGGCTGCCAGCACCCACCTCCCGTCATCGCGAGGTGCTGCGAAGCTGCATCCGCCAGCCCGGCCTGCGTGCCAACGACGTGCCCGACGCGCTACCCGCACCTCGCGGCACTGGCCGTCGAACACGGACTCAGCTCGCGACCAGTGACCACGGCTTCGCGCGGTTCGAACGGCTCGCGTGGTTCGACCCGCTCTCGCCGGCGTAGCCATCACGGCTCTTCTGATGCAGCGAGGCGGCGCCCGCCGTCGGCGGTACCCGCACCAGCCGACGTGCCCGCGCCAGCGGCTTCCCGAACACGAGGGGGAACGTAGCGCTCGACGCGGCGCAGCAGCGCCCGGATTCGCAGTCCCTCCAGCGGGGCGAGCGCGTATCCCGCAGGGGAGGCCAGCCACGTCGCGCTGCCGAGGCTCACCGCGTCGGCGCCCGCCCAGAAGTACTCCCGGCAGTCGTCGAAGGCCCGCACGCCGCCGGTCGCGATGATCGGCAGCGTCACCCCGGCGTCCCGCAGCTCGGCGACCACCCGGAGCCCGATCGGCTTGATCGCCCGGCCGGACAGGCCCCCGTACCGGTTGGCGAGCCACGGCCGGCCGGTCGCCGGATCCAGCCGCAGCGCCCGCACCGTGTTGATCGCGGTCAGCGCGGAGACCCCGGCTCGGGCGGCGCGGTGTGCATGCGCGACGTAGTCCCGGTCCGGAGAGAGCTTGAGTACCACCGGGTGGCGGCTTCGGGGCACCGCGTCTGCGAGCACCCCATCCAGGATGGGCTCGAAGTCGTGCTCGACATTGGGGCAGGAGACGTTGAACTCCACCGCCGCGATCTCCCCCGCAGGGACCGCGACGTTGACCGCGTCGACCAGCGCGACGAACTCCGCCACCGAGAACCCGCCAACCGAGATGATGGTGTTCTGCGCCCGGGTGCGGGGGTGGTAGTCGCGCAGGTACGCCTCGATGCCCACGTTGCACCAGCCGAACGCGTTGATCCAGCCACTGTCGGTGCTGCGCAGCACGGTGGCGTAGCGACGCAGCAGGGCGGGCAGGTCACGCAGCGCCCAGTCGGTGCGGTTGGTGAAGTGCCCGTCCCGGGGCTGCACCGTCAACGTCCTGGTGGTCACCGCGCCGAAGCGTTCCAGCGGCACGAAGCGCGCCAGCGGGCTCATCCCGTAGGGCACCAGCCCGGAGTCAGCGGCTCCGTAGCCCAGCAGGCTGGACGACGTCACCAACCGGTTGCGCAACCGGATGTCACCCAGCTGGACGGGTAGCAACCGGACCGCACCCACTCGTCCTCCTCGCCCCTGGGGCCACCACGATAACTGGTGCGCCCGCGAGCGCTCGACACCGAAGGACCTGCCCGGGAGCCGCAGTCCACCCGCGAAGCATCAAGGCCAACGCGGGGCAGCACACTTGCCTCTTGTGGCTGAATGAGTACCCTCCGTCGAGTGCAAAGGACCGACGATCGCTTGCGAGTCCGGGTCGAGCGCGGCATGCAGTGGTTGCTCGAGCAGTATCGCAGCCAAGGTGCACAGGGGCTCGTGAACAGTGCCCGGCTGGCGGCTGCGCAGTTCTTGATCCCTCCGCCGGCGACCCTCACCGCACCGCAGTCGGCGGCCTCGCGGGAGCCCGCCACGCCGCGCCGCGAGCCGGAAGAGCCGCCACAGGACGTGCTGGCAGGCATGTGTGCCGATCTTGCGCTGCGGGATCTCAACCTGGTGGACGCGCTCCTCGCCCAGCTGGAGAACATGGAAGCCAACGAAGGCGATCCTGACGCGCTGGCGCGGTTGTACCAGCTGGACCACCTGGCCACCCGGGTGCGGCGCAACGCCGAGAACCTGCGGGTTCTCGCCGGGCAGGACGCCGGTGGCGTCGCCGACAAGACCTCGTCCCTGGTCGACGTGCTCCGGGCAGCGATGTCCTCCATCGCGCAGTACACCCGGATCGAGATCGGCTGGGTCGCCAGGTTGGGTGTCGTGGACTTCGCCGCCGACGACGTCAGCCGGCTGCTCGCCGAGCTGCTGGACAACGCCACCGCGCATTCACCACCCACCTCCATCGTCACGGTGAGCGCACACGTCACGGAGCAAGGCAGCGTGTTGCTGCGCGTCGAAGACGCCGGGATCGGTCTTCCAATTGACCGGTTGCGCGTGCTCAACGCCCGGCTTTCCACCGCGCCGGTGCTCGAAATCGACCCCGAGTCCATCGAGCACATGGGTCTCGCCGTCATTCGACGCTTGGCCGACAAGCACGGCATCCGCGTCAGGTTGGACAAGCGCGCTCCGCACGGCACAACCGCCTCCGTGCTGTTGCCCACGGACGTCGTGTGCGAGGCTCCGCCCACGCCCTGGTCCGATCCGGAGGCGTCAGCCAGCGCACTCGTGCCGCCGCGGGCAGTGCCGGTTCGCCGCCGGTCGGTCCCGGACGTCGCGACAGCCGGTGGTGCCACCCAGAGCGTCGGGCCGGGCCGCCACGCGATGCCGCCATCGCCCCGGACTTCCCCCAACTCCCCTTCCCCCGACTCCCCTTCCCCCGACTCCCCAGAGCCGGCCGTGATGGCCGGGACGTCGGGGACACCCCCCACGGGGACATCCATGGGGGCGCCGGCAACGACGAGGAACGGCTTGCCCCGACGGGTTCCGCACAGCCTGCGGGACTCCCCCATCCCAGCGCAGCAGGCACCGAGCTCCCCCATAGACGAGGACTCCGATCGCAGGGCGGGGCAGGAACAGCTGATCGCGGATCTCGACGCCTTCTCTGCCGGTGAGCAGGAGGCTCAGGAGGCGCGCCGCGATCACCCCCGCTCGGAGAACCCAGAACAAGGATCACACCAATGACCATTGACAGCGGGATCATGAGCCCGCCGGACTTCGCCTGGCTGGTCAACGGGTTCGTCGAGAAGGTGCACGGAGCGACCCATGCGCTGATCTTGTCGTCCGACGGCTTCCCGCTGACCGCGTCGGAGTCGGTGAACAGCGACGATGCTGAACAGCTCGCGGCGATCGCCAGCGGTCTGCTGGGTCTGGCTCGCAACAGCGCGGCGCTGTTCGACAAGGGCAGCTGCGAACAGATCATCATCCGGCTGACGCGCGGGTACTTCCTGTTCATGGGGATCGGTGACAGTGCGGGCTTGGCCGTGCTGACGTCGCCGGGCTGCGACATGAAGGTCGTCGCCTACGAGATGACCCAGTTCGTGGACAAGGCCGGGCATGCGCTGACCCCGCAGCTCCGAGCCGGCCTGCGGCGCGTGGTCACCGCACGGCGCACCCGCGATTGACCACCGGAAGAGGACGGTCCACGGTGATCGAAACCGCAATGCGCAGCAGGAGGGTGCGGGCGTATGCCCTGACCGGCGGACGCACGAGACCGCGGCACCACCTCCTGGTGGAAACGCTGATCTCGGTGCCGCACTACAACCCGCAGTTCAGCGCAACCTTGCTGCCGGAGTCCCGGGCACTCTACGAGCTGGCGCGGGAGACGATCTCCCTGGCGGAGCTCTCCGTGCATCTCACCGTCCCGCTGGGTGTGATCCGCGTCCTGATCAGCGATCTGGCGGCCCAAGAGATGGTCTTCATCCACCCCACCGGTTACGCCTACCAGTACGACCCGATCATCCTGGAGAGGATCCTCGATGGGCTCAAGAAACTACCCGCTTGACACCTCTTCGTTGACGATCTCAGCGAAGATCGTTGTCGCTGGTGGTTTCGGTGTGGGCAAGACCACCTCCGTCGGTTCGGTGTCGGAGATCGTGCCGCTCAACACCGAGGCGTGGATGACCGAAACCGGCGAAGGCATCGACCCGGTCGATCCCCGCGGCAGGAAGACGACCACCACGGTTGCGATGGACTTCGGACGGATCACGCTGCATTCGGACCTCGTGCTGTACCTGTTCGGCACGCCGGGCCAAGCGCGGTTCTGGTTCCTCTGGGACGACCTGTGCCGCGGAGCGCTCGGTGCCGTGGTGCTGGTGGACACCCGACGGATCGAAGAGTCCTTCGCGGCTGTCAACTACTTCGAGAACGACTCCGACGTCCCGTTCATCGTGGCCGTCAACCTGTTCGACGGTCAGCTCACACACGACCTCGACGAAGTGCGCGAAGCGCTGGCGCTGGCCCCGGAGGTGCCGCTGGTGACCTGCGACGCCCGCGATCCCGGCTCCACCGCGAAGACGCTGCAGGAGCTGGTGTCCTACACCATGAACCTCACCGTCTCTTACAGCGCACCGTGACCGCCTAGGAACCGGAGGTTGGCAGGATGCGGAAAGTATTGATCGTCGGTGCCGGCCAGGCCGGTTTGCAGCTGGGGCTGAGCCTGCTGAGCCACGGGTACGACGTCACCGTGATGTCGGCGCGCACTCCCGACGAGATCCGGCGTGGGCGGGTGATGTCCACCCAATGCATGTTCGGCCCCGCCTTGCAGCACGAACGTGACTACGACCTGCACCTGTGGGAACAGCAGGCCCCGAAAATCGAGGGTATCGGCCTGTCCATCGCCGGTCCTGACGGTCAGCGTGCTGTCGACTTCGTCGCCAAGCTCGACGCCTACGCGCAGTCCGTGGACCAGCGGGTCAAGATGGCGGGGTGGTTGGAGCTCTTCGAGGATCGAGGCGGCAGGGTCGTCTACCACGGCGCCGCGACATCCGACCTCGACGGCTTGACCATGCTGTATGACCTCGTCGTCATCGCTGCTGGCAAGGGCGAGCTCGTGCAGCTCTTCGACCGGGATCCGAGCCGGTCGCCCTACACCACCACCCAGCGAGCGCTGTCCGTGGTGTACGTGCACGGTATGACGCCGCGACCGGAGCACCCCGAGATGCACGCAGTGCGGTTCAACGCGGTGCCGGGGGTCGGCGAGTTGTTCATCATGCCGTGCTACACCCTCAGCGGCCCCTGCGACATCCTGTTCTTCGAGGGGATCCCCGGTGGGCCGCTGGACTGCTGGGACGACCGCCCCGGCCCGGCCGCTCACCTCCGCCGGGTGCTCGACCTGATGAGGCAGTATGTGCCGTGGGAGTACGACCGGTGCCACAATGTTGCGCTGACCGACGCCAGGGCCACCCTCGTCGGCGGCTACCCACCGGTCGTGCGACGACCGGTGGGTGAGCTTCCCGACGGCGGACGGGTACTCGGCATGGCCGACGTCGTCGTCGCGAACGATCCGATCACCGGCCAGGGTTCCAACAGCGCGAGCAAGTGTGCCGCCTCGTACCTCACCAGCATCCTGGAGCGCGGCGAGGGACCCTTCGACGAGGCATGGATGCGGCGGACGTTCGAGCGCTACTGGTCCGACGCTCAGCACACGACAATCTGGACCAATGCCATGCTGCAGCCCCCACCCGAGCACGTGATGAACATCTTCGGCGCTGCCAACACCAACCCGGAGATCGCCCGCCGGTTCGTCAACGGGTTCGCCGACCCGTCCGAATACCAGGAGTGGTTCCTCGACCCGGACAAGGCGGACAACTATCTGGGCGCGGTGACCTCCGGTCAGAGGGCCTGAGGCACCGCAAGCACGGGGCTGTGCCGGTGGATGGTTGAGTATCGACGTGGAGGATACGCCGATCTTCGACGAGCTACGACGACAGTCCGGTATCGCCCCAGCGGCCGACACCGATCAGCGCTCCCAGCTCGAGCACGACGACCAGTCTGGGCACGATGACCAGTTCGAGCACGACGATCCGATAGTCGGACCGCTGTCGGACCGCGACCCTCCCGCGCAGCCCAGCTCATCACCGACGATTCCCCTGAAGATCATTGTCGCCGGTGGTGCCGGGGCCGGCAAGACGACCTTCGTCAGTTCGGTGTCGGAGATCGCGCCGCTCGACACCGAGGCGTGGATGACCGAGATCGGCGAGGGTGTCGACCCGACCGATCCCGGCAGTGGGAAGACGACCACGGCAGCGGCGATGGACTTCGGACGGATCACCCTGCATCCCGACCTCGTGCTGTACCTGTTCGGCACCGCCGAGCAGCTGCCGTTCTGGTTGGGTGGAGCGCTCGGTGCCGCGGTGCTGGTGGACGCCCGACGGATCGAGGAGTCGTTCGCGGCCGTCGACTACTTCGAGAACGACTCCGACGTCCCGTTCATCGTGGCCGTCAACATGTTCGACGGCCAGCTCGCGTACCACCTCGATGACGTGCGCGAAGCGCTGACACTGGCCCCGGAGGTGCCGCTGACGACTTGTGACGCTCGTGATCCCGGCTCCGCCGCGGAGGTGCTGCTGGAGCTGGTGTCCTACATCAAGGACCGCGCCGTCTCCGGCCCCGATTCGTGATCCGACGGCCTCGCTCAGCCGGCGGAGGTGTCCCGGCCGGGCCGGGGACGTGGTGGCGCGTGCGCGGCGTGCAGCTCCCGGAGCCGGCGTAGTGCGGTGACGGCGTGCTGCTTGTCCGCGGCCTGGATCGCCATCACCGCGACGTACTCGTCATCGGGCAGCTCCAGGCGCGCCCACGGCGCCCCGTCCGGAAAGGACACCGCCAGCACCAGCGCCCAGGGCAACCGCCGCGCGCCGAGCAGGTTGCGCACCTCGACCCCCTCGGCGTCGGCCCGCAGCCGCGGCCGGGCGAACAGCAGCGCCCCGCCGGCAAGAAGGACGCCGAGCAGCACCATCGCCACCTGGTCGGCGATCCGGAAGAACACCCCGGTCGGCGTGTCCCGCAGCAGCGCACCCACTACGGCGAACACCGCGACGAGCATCACCGCGCTCACCACGGCGACCCGCCGGGCCCGCCGGGGCCGCACCTGTAGCAGCACGGCGTTCACGTGGAGCCCGGCCCGGTTCCCGGTTGGCCCAACGGCGGACCCAGTGGCTGGCGCAGCCTCCGGAGCACCATCGCGGTCTCCAGTGCCGCCGCGCAGGCCTGGAAGCCCTTGTCCTCCGCGGAGCCGTCCAGCCCGCAGCGGTCCAGCGCCTGCGCCTCGGTGTCGCAGGTGAGCACCCCGTTGCTCACCGCAGTGGACTCGTCGAGCGCCACCCGGGTGAGCCCGGCGGTCACCGCATCGCAGACGTACTCGAAGTGCGGGGTGCCACCGCGGATCACCACCCCCAGCGCCACCACGGCGTCGTGCTGGCGGGCGAGTTCCTGGCAGACGACGGGCAGCTCCACCGCCCCGGGCACCCGCACCACGGTGGGCTCGGCGACACCTGCGGCGGTGGCGGCTGCCCGAGCCCGCTCCAGCAGGGCGTCGGTGATCCGCTCGTGCCAACGGGTCGCGACGATCCCGACGCGCAGGCCGGCACAACCGCTGGGGACGGTCGGTGCCGGTTGCCCGGACCCGCTCACGGCGCCCCTCCGGCCGGCGGGCCGAGATCGACCGGGCCGAGACCGACCGGGCCGAGACCGACCGGGCCGAGATCGATGAGGTCGTGCCCCATCCGATCCCGCTTGGTGCGCAGGTAGCGTAGGTTCTCCGGATTGGGCCGCACCGGCAGCGGCACCCGGCCGAGCACCTGCAGCCCGTAGCCCTCCATCCCGACCCGCTTGGCGGGGTTGTTGGTGAGCAGCCGCATCGACCGCACGCCGAGGTCAACCAGGATCTGCGCTCCCGTGCCGTAGTCCCGAGCATCGGCGGGCATGCCGAGCGCCAAGTTCGCATCGACGGTGTCGGCGCCGGCGTCCTGCAACTGGTAGGCCTGCAGCTTGTGCATCAGCCCGATGCCGCGACCCTCGTGACCGCGCATGTAGAGGACGACGCCGCGGCCCTCCGCTGCCACCGCGGCGAGCGCAGCGAACAGCTGGGGGCCGCAGTCGCAGCGCAGCGAGCCGAAGATGTCCCCGGTCAGGCACTCGGAGTGCGCGCGCACCAGCACGTCCTCGCCGTCCCCGATGTCCCCCATGACCAGCGCGATGTGCTCCACGCCGTCGAGCAGCGAGTCGTACCCGATGGCGCGGAAGGTGCCGTGCACGGTGGGAATGCGGCCCTCGGCCACCCGCTCCACCTGCTTCTCGAACCGGCGCCGGTAGGCGATCAGGTCGGCGATGGTGATCAGCACGATGTCGTGCTCGGCGGCGAACACCTCGAGTTCCTCGCGGCGTGCCATCTCGCCGATGTCCTTCGATGAGACGATCTCGCAGAGCACCCCGGCGGGGGGCAGGCCAGCCATCCTGGCGAGATCCACCCCGGCCTCGGTGTGTCCGGGGCGGCGCAGCACCCCACCGTCCTTGGCCCGCAGCGGCACCACGTGCCCGGGGCGGACGAAGTCGACCGACTTGGAATCCGGGTCGGCCAGCGCGCGGATGGTGTGGGCCCGGTCGGTGGCGGAGATGCCGGTCGTCACACCCTCCCTGGCGTCCACGGTGACGGTGTAGGCGGTAGCGCGCTTGTCCTGGTTGGTGTGGTACATCGGCGGCAGGTCCAGCCGGTCACAGTCCGCTCCGGGCAGTGACACGCACACGTAGCCGGACGTGTAACGGATCATGAAGGACAGCAGCTCCGGGGTGGCCTTCGCCGCGGCGAAGATGAGGTCACCCTCGTTCTCCCGATCCTCGTCGTCCACCACCACCACGGGACGGCCATTCCGGACGTCGGCGATCGCTCGCTCGATGTCGCCGAAGGTGCTGCCGGTCACTGGACCTCCTCCCCCGCATTGTCCCCCAGCGAGTCGCCCCCCAACGACGCGTCTCGCAGTGAAGTGTCTCGCACCTCGGTGCCGCCGGCTCCCGAGTACGGTGCCGCCAACCGCTCCACGTACTTCGCCACCAGGTCGACTTCCAGGTTCACCAGCTCGCCGGGACGGCGGGAACCCAACGTGGTGACCCCGCGGGTGGTGGGGATGAGCCCGACCGAGAACTCGTCGACGCCGGCCTGCACCACGGTCAGCGACACCCCGTCCACGGTGATCGACCCCTTGGGGACCACGTACCGGGCCAACCGGGTGGGCATGCTGAAGCGCACCAGCTCCCATTCCCGGGACTCGGTGGGAGGTGTGCGGGACAGCACGGTGCCGGTGCCGTCCACGTGCCCCTGCACGAGGTGCCCACCGAGACGGTCACCGAGGCGCGCCGCGCGCTCGAGGTTCACCCGGTCGTCCACCGCAGCCGTGCCGAGGCTGGAGCACCGCAGCGTCTCCCCGATCACGTCGACGTCGAACTCTGCGCCGTGGACCTCGACCACGGTGAGACACACCCCGTTGACGGCGATGGAGTCGCCGGGAGCGGTGCCGGAACTGACCAGCGGTCCCCGCACGGTGAGCCGCGCCGCATCGGCACCGTCCCGCCTGCCCGCGAGCTCGCCGAGCTCCTCAACCAGTCCGGTGAACACCGCACGCCTCCCGGCGCCGCCGTCAGGCGTAGCGGTGGGGCGAGGCGGCACCCGCCTGCCGCCGCAGCGCGCTGACCGCCCGGCTCGGGTCGTCGGCACCGTAGATGGCGGAGCCGGCGACGAAGCAGTCCACCCCGGCTTCAGCGGCAGCCTCGATGGTGTCGTTGTTGATCCCACCGTCGATCTCGACCAGCAGCGTGAGGTGCCCGGTGTCCACGAGCCGCCGGGCGGTGCGCACCTTGTCCAGCACCTCCGGGATGAACTCCTGGCCGCCGAAGCCGGGCTCCACGCTCATCACCAGCAGGACGTCGTAGTGCTTGAGCGTCTCCACCCACGGCTCCAGCGGGGTGTTCGGCTTGATGGACAGCCCAGCTTTCGCGCCGGCTGCGCGCAGGTCCTTGGCGAGCATCACCGGGTCGGCCGCCGCCTCGGCATGCACCGTGACGGTGTACGCGCCGGCCTCGGCGTAACCGGTGGCCCAGCGGTCCGGGTTCTCGATCATCAGGTGGCAGTCGAGCGGGATGTCGGTGGCTTGGAGCAGGCCCTCCACGACCGGCAGGCCGAGCGTGAGGTTGGGCACGAAGTGTGCGTCCATCACGTCGATGTGGAGCCAGTCCGCCCCCCGGACCGCCTCCGCTTCCTCGCCGAGGCGGGTGAAGTCGGCGGAGAGCATGGACGGAGCGATCATCGGCACGGTCGACACGATGCCGAGTCTAAGCCCCGCGCTACCCGCCCACCCTGCCGAGGTGGGTCAGCGCCGGAGCAGCGCGCAGAACATGGCGTCGGTGCCGTGCCGGTGCGGCCAGAGCTGCACGTGCGGGCCGTCCCCGAGCGCCGGGACGCCCGGGAAGAACGGCCGCCCGTCGAACTGCTCGGCACCCGTGCGCCGCACGACGTCGACGACCACCCCGACCGTCTCGGCCAGGTGCGGCGAGCAGGTGACGTAACCGACCACCCCGCCGGGGCGCACCAGCCGCAGCGCTGCCAGCAGCAGCTCGCGCTGCAGCGCCACCAGCTCAGGGACGTCGGACGGCTGGCGCCGCCAGCGCGCCTCGGGCCGCCGTCGCAGCGCCCCGAGCCCGGTGCACGGTACGTCCACCAGCACCCGGTCGTACCCGCCGCCGCGCAGCTCGTGCTCCGCGGGCCGCCAGTCGCGGCTGTCAGCCACCTGCACGGTCACCGGCAGCCCGTCGCAGGCCTGGCTCACCAGGCGGGCCCGGTGCTCCGAGCGTTCCACCGCATCCAGCTTTCCCCCAGCGGTGCCCACCAGAGCGCCGAGCAACGCCGCCTTGCCCCCCGGCCCGGCGCACAGGTCCAGCCAGCGCAGGTCCGGGCCGTCCAGCGGCGCACCGGCGAGGGCGAGCGCCACCAGCTGGCTGCCCTCGTCCTGCACGTGGGCCAGGTGCTCGCGCACGGCGGGCAGCTCACCGGGATCGCCGCCCTCGCTCAGGTGCACCCCGTAGGGCGAGTACGGCGCGAGCTCGCCGCCGGAAACCGCGGCCAGCTCGTCCGCGCTGATCTCCCCCGGCCGGGCCGCCAGGTGCACCAGTGGCCGCTCGTCGTCGGCGGCCAGCGCCGCAGCCAGTTCGCCGTACTCGCCGCTCGGCTCGGCTGAGGCGAGCGCATCGGCGAACGCCTGAGCGATCCACCGTGGGTGCGGGTGCGCCATCGCCAGGTGGCCCACCGGGTCCTCGGTCGCGTCCGGTGCTACCTGCTGCACCCAAGTGGTCTCGTCGTGCTCGCCGACGCGCCGCAGCACCGCGTTGACGAAACCGGCCGACCCGCTCCCGCGGGTGCCGCGCACCAGGTCCACGGTGGACGCCACGGCGGCGTGCGGCGGGATCCGCGTGTGCAGCAGTTGGTAGGCGCCGAGGCGCAGCGCGTCCAGCAGGTCACCGTCCACCTCGGACAGCGGTCGGTCCACGCAGGCCGCCAGCACCGCGTCGAGCAATCCCTGCGCCCGGCAGGTGCCGTAGGCGAGCTCGGTGGCCAGCGCCGCGTCCCGACCGGTGATCCGCCGCTCCCGCAGCAGCGCGGGCAACTCCAGGTTGGCGTAGGCGGCGCGGTTTCGCACCGCGGCAAGGGTGTCCAGTGCAACCTGGCGGGCCGGCTCGGTGGCCGGGGGCCGGCGCGGCTCCCGGCGTCCACGCGGTGGACCGGGTTTGCGGGGGCGCGAGGGCCTTCGAGGAGCGCTCATGCCAACCGCTCCCCCGGCTCGATCCGGCTGCCTCGGGCCCAGTCCGCAGCCGGCATCGGGCGGCGACCCCGGGGATGCACCTCGCCGAGCCGGACCGCGGCGGTGGCCGTGCCGGCGAGCACGTCGCGTTTGCCGACCCGCAGCTCCCCGGGGGCGAGGTCGCCGGGGCCGGTCGGCTGTACCGGGCCGAGGCCAAGGCGCTCACCGCGGAACACCGCCCAGGCGCCGGGCTCGGGCGTCACCGACCGGACGTGGCGGTCCACGGCGAACGCGGGCACAGCGAAGCAGACGTGCGCGTCCGCGACGGTGACCTTCGGGGCGTAGGACACGCCGTCCGCGGGCTGCGGCACGGGGGCCAGCACCCCGTCCTCGATACCGTCCAGGGTGGACACCAGCAGGTCCGCCCCGGCGACCGCGAGCCGCCCCAGCAGCTCGCCCGCGGTGTCGGCTGCCCGGACCGGCTCGGTCAGCGTGCCGTACACCGGGCCGGTGTCCAGGCCCTCCTCCAGCGCGAACGTGCACGCCCCGGTGATCTCGTCGCCGTGCCGGATCGCAGCCTGCACCGGGGCGGCACCGCGCCAGGCGGGCAGCAGCGAGAAGTGCAGGTTCACCCACCCGCATCGTGGCACGTCCAGCGCGGGCCGCGGCACCAGCGCGCCGTAGGCGACCACCGGGCAGCAGTCCGGGGCCAGCTCGGCCAGCCGGCCCAGGAACCCGGGGTCGGACGGGCGGCGCGGGGTGAGCACCGGCACCCCCGCCTCGTCGGCGAGCACCGCGACCGCGGAACGCACCAGCCGCCGCCCTCGCCCGGCGGGCGCGTCCGGCCGGGTCACCACGGCGAGCACCTCGTGCCGAGCGGAGTGCAGCAGCGATCGCAGCGACGGCACGGCGACCTCGGGGGTGCCGGCGAAGACCAGCTGCACGCGCTACCGCACCGTTCTCATCGCACCCGGCCGAGCAACGGGTGCGGACTGACCTTGACCACCGGCTCCGGCAGCGTGAATCCCTGCTGGGCGGACCCCTCTTGGGAGAACCACTGCGCCTGCCGGATCTCCCGCATGGCCCGCTTGCGGGTCTCCGGGTCGAGCCGGTCGACGAACAGCACCCCGTCGAGGTGGTCGGTCTCGTGCTGGATCGCCCGGGCCACCTTGGCGCTGCCGTGCACGGTGACCGGGTCGCCGTGCATGTTCCACCCGCGCGCGACGACGTGCAGGTGCCGCCGGCAGTCCCAGGACAACCCGGGGATGGACAGGCATCCCTCCGGGCCGTCCTGCTCCTCCTCGCCCACCAGATCGAACGTGGGGTTCACCAGGTGTCCGGCGAAGCCGTCGCACTGGTAGGTGAACACTCGAAGCGACACCCCGAGCTGCGGGGCGGCGAGCCCGGCGCCGCCCTCGTCGGTCATGGTGTCCCACAGGTCGCGCACCAGGGTGGCGAGCTCCTTGTCAAAGTCGACGACCTCCTCGGCGCGGGTACGCAGCACCGGATCGCCGAACAGGCGCACGGGACGGGCGGGCACTCTCGCTGACCTCCTGCCGGGGCGGGGTACATCGATCAGTCTAGTTGCTCGTTCGTGCTCATCGTCCCCGAGCGCGCGGTCCCCGCAGGTCTGCGCGTGCTCTAGCAGCGAGGATCGAGACCTGTGGGTCCCCTCGGCCGCGGTCGCTACCCGTCCGGCTGCACCACCATGGCCGACCCCCCGCCGCGGCGGGCCGGCTCCGCGGCGGCGAGCCAGCGGCCGTCGGGCAGCCGCTGCACGCCAGCGGCGGCCCCGATCTCCGCGGTCTCGGTGAAGGTGTGCCCCAGCGTTTCCAGCTCCGCCCGTTCGGGGGTGGCCAGGAACGCGGGCTCGGCCTGGGTGCCGGCCGTGTTCCGCTGCGAGGCGCGGGGCACGGCGATCGCGTCGAGCAGGGACAGCCCGCGATCGAGGTGGCCGGTGAGCACCTGCACCACGGTGGTGAGGATCGTCGTGCCACCGGGCGAGCCGATCGCCAGCACCGGCACACCCTCGTCGAGCACGATCGTCGGTGCCATCGACGAGCGTGGCCGCTTCCCGGGGCCGGGCAGGTTCGGGTCGGGGACGCCGGGCGTGACCGGGGTGAAGGAGAAGTCGGTCAGCTCGTTGTTGAGCAGGAACCCGCGGCCGGGCACCACCATCCCGCTGCCCCCGGTCTCCTCGATCGTCAGCGTGTAGGACACCACGTTGCCCCACCGGTCTGCCGCGGCGAGGTGCGTGGTGCTGAGCCCCTCCGGGGCGGCCGCGGAGGGCACGCCCGCGGCCCCGCACGGCTGCGGGTCGCGGGGATCGCCGGAGGGCTGCGGAACGGGTAGCGCGGCATCTGGGCGGGTCAGGCACGCCCGGGAGCCGGCGAACTCCTCGGACAGCAGCTCGGCCGTTGGGACATCGGAGAAGGCGGGGTCGCCGACGTAGCGGTTGCGGTCGGCGAAGGAAAGCTTGCTCGCCTCGAGGAACCGGTGCAGGTACTCAGTGCTGCTGGCGGCGGCGAGGTCGGTGCCCTCAAGAATGTTCAGCGCCTCGCCGACTGTGGTGCCGCCGGAGGACGGCGGTGCCATGCCGTAGACCTCCAGGCCGCGGTAGGAGACCACAGTGGGCTCACGCAGCGGCGCGGTGTACCCGGCGAGGTCGGCAGTGGTCATCGCGCCGGGACGCACGGGGCGCGTCGCGGTTGGGTCGACCGGGGGCTGGCGGACTGTCCGCACCACGTCGTGGCCGATCTCGCCCTGGTAGAGCGCGTCGACCCCGTGGCGGCCGAGCTCGCGGTAGGTGCCGGCGAGGTCAGGGTTGCGGAACAGCTTGCCCACCTCCGGTGGCGCCCCGCCGGGCAGGAACAGCGCACGGGTGGCGGGGAAGTCGGCGAAGCGCTCGGCGTTGTCCGCGGTCTGCGCGGCGAACGTCTCGTCCACGAGGAAACCGCGCCGCGCCAGCTCCTCAGCCGGGCGCAGCGCCTCGCCCAGCTCCAGGGTGCCCCACTCGTCCAGGGCGTGCTGCCAGGTGAGCGGGGTGCCGGGCACGCCGACCGAGAGCCCGCTGGTGACGGCCTCGTCGAACGGGATCGGCTCGCCGTTCTCGAGGAACAGGCCCTCGTCAGCGCTCGCCGGGGCGGTTTCCCGACCGTCGATCGTGGACACCACACCGGTGCCGGCGTCGTACACCACGAAGAACCCTCCGCCCCCGACCCCGGCGGAGTAGGGATCGGTCACGCCGAGCGCGGCGGCGGTGGCCACTGCGGCGTCGACGGCATTGCCGCCCCGGCGCAGTACGTCGATTCCGATCGCGGAGGCATCGGGGTCGACACTGGACACCGCCCCACCGGTCCCGACAGCCTCCGGCGCCCTGGGTGGGACGCTCGGCTGCGCGACCACCGGCGGGGCGAGCAGTGCCCCGATTATCGCAAGCACCAGCACGGCGACGATCCCGGGGACACGGCGCACATCAGCCTCACGTACCAATGTCCTCACCTCTGCCGAACGGTGCCGTTCGCCGTAGCAGGCTGCTCGCCTGCCACGAAGTGTGGTACCGGTGAGCCGCTCACACCAGCTCCAGCGGGTCGAGCTGCACGCGCAGCGGGTCCGTCACCTTGCGGGCGGACCTGCTCGCCTGGGCAGCGTGCAGCGCGGCAGCGAGGGCCCGGCCGTCGCGCCTGGGCACCCGAAGCAGCAACCGCTCGCGCTCGCCGTCGGCGTCAAGCGGGACGGGACCCAGCTGCTCCACCTCCGGGGGGAGCCCGGCAGTATCGGAGAACTCCGCCAGAGCCGCGGCCGGGCCTTCCACCGACGCCATCCGGGTCACCGGCGGGAAGCCGAACTCGGCCCGCCCGGCCAGCTCGGCGGCGGCGTGCCCGGCCGGGTCCCACCGTACCAGCGCCTGCACCACGGCGAGCGAGGAATCGGCGACCACCACCACCCGGCCCCCCTCCGACGCCGGGCGCACCATGCCCGCCGCAGCCATCCAGCGGCGCAGCGTCTCCTCCCCGGCGCGCAGGTCCTCGCGGGTGAGCAGCGCCCAGGTGTCCAGCAGCAGCACCGCTCCGTAGCAGGCCACCGGCTCCGCCCCGGGAGTGGCGACGACCAGCGCGGCCCGGTCGGGCACCACCGCGAGCACCTCGCCTGAGCCCGACGTTCGCACCGGCACCCCGGGGAACGCCCGGCCGAGCTCCTCGGCGGTGCGCCCGGCACCCACCACCATCGATCGGAGCCGGCGGGAACCGCACGCCTCGCAGCGATAACCCGCCTCGGCTGCACCGCACCACCGGCAGGACGGCACAGCAGCCTCGTCGCCGACCCGGGCGGGGAGCGCGAGCGGCCCCACACAGCGCCGGCAGCGGGCCCGCGCCCGGCACTGCGCGCAGGCCAGCGCCGGGAGGTACCCGCGACGGGGGACCTGTACCAGCACTGGCTCGTTCCGGTCCAGCGCGGCGCGGGCAGCCTCGAAGGCCACCGCGGGCAGCCGCACGGACCGGGCGGCGGGATCGCGCACGAGCTGCGCGTCGTCCTCCCCGATCGCGGTGATCCGGGGCGCCGCCGCGCGCAGCACGTCCCGGCCCGCGGTGATCTCGTGCGCCCAACCGGTGTCCACGGACAGCTGGGTCTCCGCGGTGCGGGCGAAGCCGGCGACGAGCAACGCGGCCTCCTCGGTAACGGCACGCTGGCCGAGCACCAGCCGCGCGTGCGGGTACGGCGCCCTCGGCTCGGCGTGCAGGTCGTCACCGTCGTCCCAGAGCACCGCGAGGCCGAGATCGGCGACCGGCGCGAACGCCGCCGCGCGGGTGCCCACCACGATCCGCACCGCCCCGCGGCGCACCGCGAGCCAGCGCCGGTACCGCTCCGCGGGGCCGAGGTCCGCGGAAAGCAGCACCACCGCCTCCTCCCCTGCCAGCGCGGCGCACGCAGCCTGCACCCGGGCGGTGTCGCGATGGTCGGGCAGCACCAGCAG
>DASQWR010000065.1:0-2873 GCA_035640155.1 Pseudonocardiaceae bacterium | reverse complement strand
GCGCGCGGCATCCCACCAAGCCGTGAGCTGCGCGCACCCGTCGAGGCTGTGGCGCATGAGAATGCCGCGACCGCCTACGCCCGCCTCGGGTACCCGCAGGCCGCGGACAGGGAGCTGGGAAGGGCGCGGGAGCTGTGGTCGCCGGAGAACCGCTCCGGGGACCCGAACCAGGTCGCCGCGTGTCTTGAGCTGGAGCGGGGACGCCTGGACGTGGCGGAGCCGTTCGTGCATGCGTCGATGCGCCGCTGGGAGGGCGTCAGCCGGCGTGCACACATTCAGTCGGGTGTCCTGCTGGCCACGATCCACGTGCGGGCCGGTGAGCCGCGTGGGCTGGCGCTGGCGCACAGCGCGGTCACTGCCGCGTCGAAGCTCACCTCGGTACGTACCCGTAAGCGTCTCGAACCGCTCTACGTGGCGTTGGAGGCACGGTCGGGCAGCGACGCCGAGCAGCTGGCGCGGATGACCCGCCAGGTCGCCACCACACGGGTGTGATCGGCCTACCCCCGGCCCGGTGCCTCCGGTAGCAGCCGCGCCGGGCCGTTGCCTTTGACTTTCGCGAGGGGCGCGTCTTTCGCGCCCCGAGCCCCTGTCTTTCGCCTTTCCCGGCAGGGTTCGGGCTGAGCGGTTCTGCCGTCGGTCGCGCGTGCGTAGCCAGATCGCGCCGTCGTGAACAGGGCGTCACCGTCGCGCCATTCCCCCGACTCGCGCTGGGCTACCCGGTGCCGTCGGGCGCGGCGACCGCGCCGACCGCCGCGCCCGACGATCAGGGCGTGCTCATCCTGGTCGACCCCGCGACGGGGGAAGCCCTCGGCGCGGGCATCGACGCCGCCACCGTGGCCAAGCGGCGTCATCAAGCATTTTGGTCGTGTCGGTGACCGCCACCGCTAAAGCGGGCGATAAGCCCCCGCTCGGCTCGCTCCCTCTACCTCCGGCCCGGCGCGGCCGGCGGGGCCGGCTGGCCCGGCCAGCGCAACAAGAGGGGGCGAGCCCTTCTCCCATGGAAGCATCGGCAGCATGGTCGAGCTCCGAGACGCGACGCCGGCCGACGCCCACGCCATCGCCACCGTGCTGGTGCAGTCCTGGCGCGCCGCCTACCGCGGTCTGCTCCCCGACGATGTCCTGGCCGGCCTGTCCATCCCCGACCGGGAACAGTTCTGGTCGGACGCCCTCACCGCCCGCCCACCGCACACCGGCACGGTCGTCGCAACGATCGCAGGCGCCATCGTCGGCTTCGCCGCGACCGGTCCGCCGCTCGTACCCGCCGACCGCGCCGACCCCACTCTCGGCGACCTCTACGCGCTCTACCTCGACCCCGACGTCTGGCGCCGCGGCATCGGCACCCAGCTCCACGCCGCCGCTCTCGACCGCCTCCGATCCTGCGGCTTCACCCACACCGGCTTGTGGGTTCTTGACACCAACGAACGCGCCCTGCGCTTCTACTGTCGCCACGGCTGGACCGATACCGGACGTTCCCAGCTCGACCGAGGACCTGGCGGCACCGAGCTGCACGAACGACGACTCCACCGCGACCTGAGCGACTGAACCAACAACCAAGAACCCGCGGGCTCCGCCCACACCCGGCACCGCTCGGAGATCAGCAAAGGACGGCAGGACGGTGGCGATCTCCTCGCGCGTGACGGTCGTGGCCGATGCGGGCATGGCGTCGGCGGCCAACCAGCAGGCGATCGAGGCGCCGGGTCGTCGTTCATCCTCGGCGCCCGGATCACCGACGTGCCCTATCTCGTCGCGGCGTGGCGCAACGACCATCCCGGTCAGGAGATCCCCGACGGGCAGGTGTTCACCCAACCCTGGGCCGGGCTGAGCGGGCCGCGACGCGACCAGGTCATCTACTACCAGTACCGGGCCGACCGGGCTCGCAGAAGCCTGCGTAAACTGCCGGGCTACCCGACTCCTCATCGGCCGCGCCGGACGCTCGGCGATGGCCACCCTCGTCGAGCGCGCACCAGCCGCTACACCATGCCGGTCGCCCTGCCCGCCGGCCGCCGCGACGCCTCCACCACCGCCAACGCGCTCATCGGCTCGGTCACCGAGATGCCCGCGCAGCTGGTCAAGACCCTGACCTGGGACCAGGGCAGCGAGATGGCAGCCCGCACCGCGATCACCCTCGCGACCACGGTGGACACTTCGCCCACCCCCACTCGCCCTGGGAACGCGGCACCAACGAGAACACCAACGGGCTGCTACGCGCGGGCTGGGTGGCGCTCCAGCGGCGTTGCCGGGCGTCGACGCTGGCCTGTGTAGGCGGCGCACGGGACGAAGATCTGGTCGGTGCGGCGGGACAGCCGGGCCACGATCTGGGCGACTCGGGCGGGGTGGCGTGGGGCCGTTCGCTTGGGTGTCGGCCGATTTGGGCTACGGCGGCCGTGAAACTCGGCGGTCATCGATCTCACTCCTGCCACTTTTAACGTATAGCGCACCGGGGGGCTTGCGGCAAGACCCGGGTCGGGCCGCAGAATCGGCGGCCGGACCAAGAACGGACGAAGACATGGGCCACGACGTGCGTGTGTTGTTGTCGACGGACGGGGGACGCGGTGACGAACCGCTGGTGGGACTGGCGGTGCGATTGCGGGCGCTGGGCGCGGAGGTGCGCGTGTGCGCGCCGCCCGACTGGTCGGGGGGAAGGCAGCGAGAGATGAGGACGTGCCGAACAAGAGGTTCGACACTGCGCGAGACGCCGGTGATTCGACCGGCCAGCGCAGGGCAACGGAGCACGGCTGCCTCGGAGGTATCGCGATGATCGAGCAGTCCGTGTTGGGTCTTCAAGAGGTTGACGAGATGCAGGTCGCGGTCGTTGGCGGCAAGGGCGCGCACCTGGGCGGACTATCGCGGATCGACGGCATCCGCGTGCCAGC